>CAXUEQ010000005.1:0-57634 GCA_964250175.1 uncultured Sphingobium sp.
TCCAGCAGCAGCACCCGCCGCTGCAATCGCCGCGCCGCCATTGCCGCCATGGCGATAGCCATGGCCGTAGCCGCCGCGATAATAGCCGCGCGCCTCGGCAGGAGCCGCCATAGCGACCAGCGACGCGCCAGTGCCCAGCGCCAAAATGCCCTTCTTCAATACGTTCTTCATTACGATCCTCCTCGCAAAGCCGATGCGTAACCGGGTGCATCGGGCTGATGCCGCTATTAACCACCCGGCGTTTGAACGGTTGCTGAAGGCGCAGGTTAGCTGGGGTTCAGCTACCAGGCTGCCCACTGTTGATCCCCCGCCGCGCCGCGCCTAAACCCTTCGCCATGTCGAACGCACTCTTTGCCGCTCCATCCTTTCCTGCGCTGCGCCTGCGCCGCACCCGCGCCGCGCCATGGAGCCGCGCGCTGCACGCGGAAAACCGCCTGAGTCCGCAGGACTTCCTCTGGCCGCTGTTCGTGACTGAAGGGGTCGGGGTGGAGGAGCCGATCGCCGCGCTGCCGGGCGTGTCGCGCTGGTCGGTCGACGGCATCGTCGCCCGCGCCAGAGACGCACGCGACCTGGGCATTCCGTGCCTCGCGCTCTTTCCCAATACGCAGGCCGACCGGCGCAGCGACGATGGCAGGGAGGCGCTGAACCCCGACAATCTGATGTGCCGGGCGATCCGTGCGATCAAGGATGCGGTGCCCGACATTGGCATACTGACCGACGTTGCGCTCGACCCCTATACCGCGCACGGGCAGGACGGGCTGCTCGACGACAGCGGCTATGTGCTGAACGACGCGACCATCGAGGTGCTCGTCGGCCAGTCGCTGAACCAAGCGGCGGCGGGCGCGGACATCATCGCGCCGAGCGACATGATGGACGGCCGCATCGGCGCGATCCGCACCGCGCTGGAGCGGGACGGGTATATCAATGTGCAGATCATGGCCTATGCCGCCAAATATGCCAGCGCCTTCTACGGCCCGTTCCGCGACGCGGTCGGATCGCGCGGATTGCTGAAGGGCGACAAGAAAAATTACCAGATGGACCCGGCCAACGCGCAGGAGGCGCTGCGCGAGGTCGCGCTGGACCTGGCCGAAGGGGCGGACAGCGTGATGGTGAAGCCGGGGCTGCCCTATCTGGACATCGTCGCCCGTGTGAAGGACGCCTTCGCCGTGCCGGTCTTCGCCTATCAGGTGTCGGGCGAATATGCGATGATCGAACATGCCGCGGCCGCTGGCGCGGGTGAACGCGACGCATTGATTTTGGAAACGCTGCTGGCCTTCAAGCGGGCGGGCTGCACCGGCATCCTGACCTATCATGCGGCGGACGCGGCGCGGCTGCTGGGCGCGTGAACCGACGCGAGCAGGAGCGCGCCTTTTGACCCAGGCTTATCGCGACGTCAGCCTCATCCCGTTCGGCGGCAAGACCCCGAGCATCCATCCCAGCGCCTTCATCGCGCCGGGGTGCCGCATCATCGGCGATGTCGAGATCGGCGCGCAGGCGAGCATCTGGTATAATTGCGTGATCCGCGCCGACGTGAACATCATCCGCATCGGCGCGCGCAGCAATGTGCAGGACGGCACGATCATCCATTGCGATTCCGACAAGGACGGATCGGGCGGCTTCCCCACGATCATCGGCGCGGAGGTGCTGATCGGCCATAGCGCGATGATCCACGGTTGTGTGCTGGAGGACCGGGCATTCGTCGGGCTGGGCGCTATCGTGATGGACGGCTGCACGGTGCAGGGCGATGGAATGCTTGCCGCCGGGGCGCAACTGACGCCGGGCAGGACTCTGCCTTCGGGACAGCTTTGGGCGGGACGCCCCGCCAGATATATGCGCGATCTGACGTCCGCGCAGATTGCCGGGATGTGTGCCGGCGTCGCTCATTATGTCGAATATGGTCAGGCGCACAAGGCTGCGGTCGAAAGCGCCTGACATAAGAGAGGCCGGCCCGCGGGGACCGGCCTCCTCCATGTCTTTCTCAGTATCGGCCGTCAGCAGCGGCGACCATCGCTCTTGTCGATCGCGCGACCGGCGAGGGCGCCGACGCCGGCACCGAGGATGGCGCCGGTGGTGCGGTCGCCACGGCCCGCGACGCTGTTGCCGAGCAGACCGCCGGCGATCGCGCCGATGATCGTGCCGCCCGTGCCATTGTCGCGGCAGCGATTGCCGTTGTAGCGGTAGGAACCGCCGCGATAATAGCCGTCATTGCCGCGATAGCCGCCCCGGTTATAATCGCCGCGATAGCCACGATTATAATCGCCGCCGCGATATTGATTGTCATAGCCATTGTAACCGCCGCGATAATGGTCGCGCGCCATGGCAGGCGTGCTGATGGCGGCGAACGATGCAACGCCCATGGCGAGGGCCGCACCCAGGTTGATGATGGTCTTCTTCATGGCGTCGCTCCTTATAATACTGGAACCCTTCGATTTGGATCGATGTTCCTTTTGACTGACGCTCTTATGAGTGATTCGCCTTGAGCCGACCCTGAATAGCCCCGACAGCCGATGTTCAGTTATCCGCCGTTCATCATTGGGCAAAAAGAGGGGCTGTTCGCCAGGGCCAAATCCCCTATCGGCTGGCGTCCATGCAGCGCATCCTCCTCATCCTGGCCCTCGCCATCCTGCTGTTGCCGCCGCGCCCGTCAGCGAAAGGCGAACCCGTCGCCACCGAATCGCTGTTGGTTTCCGCGACCCGCCTGCCGCTCAGCAGCGACCCCGCCATTCGCCGCGCCGGATTGCTCGACTTCATCGCCGGCTGGTCGCTGACCAGTGCTTCGAAGGATTTCGGCGGCATCTCCTCGATGGTGCTGGCCGGGGAGGGCGGCATGATCGCCCTGAGCGATTCGGGCGTATTGATGGGGTTCGACCTGACCGCCAGGCACCGGCGACAGTTCATCGCCCCCTTGCCCATCCGCCCGTCCGAACGCGGCTGGCCGACCTGGAAATGGGATTCGGAATCGATGGTCCACGATTCCGGGACCGGCCGCTACTGGGTCGGTTTCGAGCTGATCGACCGTATATGCCGCTATGCGCCGGGCTTCGCGCGCGTGGAAAGCTGTCGCACCTGGCCGGAGATGGAGGCCTGGCCCAATACGGGCGGGGCGGAAGCGATGGCGCGGCTGCCCGACGGGCGCTTCCTCGTCTTTTCCGAAATGGGTTATGCGCCCGATGGTCCGGGCAACGACGTGCTGCTGTTCGCCGGCGATCCGGCTGATGCCCGGACGCCGCACCCCATTCATCTGCGCTATCGCCCGCCCGAAGGCTACCGCCCCACCGACGCGGTATGGCTGGGCAAAGGGCAGCTGCTCGTCCTCAACCGGCGCGTGACGCTGGCGGAGGGCTTTACCGCCGTGGTGGCGCTGGTGACGCTGCCGCCGCTGCGATCGGGCGCGGAACTGGTCGTGAAGCCGCTGGCGCGGCTTGCGCCGCCGCTGCTGGCCGACAATTTCGAGGCGATGGCGTTAGGCGAAGAAAAGCACAGCGCGGCCAAGGGACCGCGCATCCTCTGGATCGCGTCGGACGACAATCATGAATTTTTCCAGCGCACCTTGCTGCTGAAATTCGCGCTGCCGGATTCATTGGGGCGTTAAGCAAGAAAAAGGCGGCCGTTCGACGGGCCGCCCATTCATCGGTGAGTCGCGGGTGAAGCGATCAGGCGGCTGCGGCCTGCTTCTTCACGATCTCGCGCTTCAGGCGCTGGGCCTTCAGCGAAAGCTTGTCGTCGCTGGTCTTGACCAGCCAGTTGTCCAGGCCGCCATTATGCTCGACCGAACGCAGGCCGTTGGTGGAAACGCGCAGCTTCACGCCCTTTTCCAGCGCTTCGGACAGCAGCGTGACATTCTGCAGGTTGGGCAGAAACACACGCTTGGTCTTGTTGTTGGCGTGGCTCACATTGTGGCCCACCTGGCGGCCCTTGCCGGTCAGTTCGCAGATGCGCGACATAGTATCAGCCTTCGTTACATGCGTTGAAAGGGGGTCGGGGGTGACCCCGGAAAGCGGCGCGGATAGCCGCAATGCCCCCGCGCGTCAACCCGTGCCGCATGATCGCGCAACGCTTTTGGTCTGTGCTCTTCACTATCCTGGCCCTTATCCCGGCGCAACTATCCGCCCTGTCCAAGCGTTGCGCTACCGATATGGTATTTGCGATTCGGGAGAAGGTCTGATGTTGCGTTTTCTTATGGGCATAGTGGTGCTGGCCCTTATCGTCGTAGCCGCGGCCTTCGCCTTCGGCTTCATTCGCGTGCAGCAGACGCGTGACGCGAAACTGCCCGCCGTCGCGGTGGAGCAGGGGACGCTGCCCAGCTACAAGGCCGATGTCGTGAAGGTCGATGTCGGCACGCGGAACGAGACTGTCGCGGTGCCGACCATCAGCGTGCAGAAGCCGGCCAAGAACCCTTGATAGCCAGCGTCCCTGCATAGACAGAGCGACAAGCCGGGCGCTATGGCGGGCCATGGCCGACCCCTTTCCGCTGCCCGAACCGATGCGCCGCGCGCTTGGCCTGGCGCGACAGGCCGAACAGGCGGGTGAGGTGCCGATTGGTGCTGTGGTGACCCGCAACGGCGCGATCGTCGGCGAAGGCGAGAATCGCAACCGGCGCGACAAGGATCCGACCGCCCATGCCGAGATTGTCGCGATTCGCGCGGCGGCCGCTGCGATCGGCGAGTTCCGCCTGTCCGACTGCGACCTGTGGGTGACGCTCGAACCCTGCGCGATGTGCGCCGGGGCGATCGTCCATGCCCGGATCGCGCGGCTCTATTATGGCGCGGCCGACGAGAAGGGCGGGGGTATCGCCCATGGCGCGCGCGTCATCGCGCAGCCCGGCTGCCTGCATCGTCCCGAAATCTATGGCGGCATCGGCGGCGTGGAAGCCGCCGCGCTGCTACGCGGCTTTTTTGCCTTGCGGCGCTGAATAATCGATCCGGTAGAGCGTGTAGGGCAGTTTGAACGCCGCGCGCAGCTTGACCGGCGTCAGCCATGCCGGAATATTGCCGCGCTCGATTTGCGCCAGGAAGCCGCCGGGGCTGCGTGCGCGGTACACGGTGCCTTCGGGGAAATTCGGGCAGATCAGCAGATAGGCCGCGTGATGGCGCGCGGCGATCGGCCGGAAGCCGTCGAAGCTGCCGTCGAACGCATGATGGATGTAGAGGATCGCGGTGGCGTTGCGATGATAGGGACCGGCTATGGCGCTGTGATGCGTCGTGGCGATCAGGCGCGGTCCCAGATCAACGAGCGTGAAGATGGTGGCGGGCGGTAACTGGTCGAGCACCGCCAGCGCCGGCTGGGTGCGGCACTGGCCATTGGCCAGCCGGATCGCCTCGGTCCGTTTTTTCGCTTTCGGACTGGGCGCGGCGACAGTCTCGTCCATAACCTGCGCGATCAGCCGGTTCGCTTGCGGATAGAGCGGGTAGGCGAAGAGAACGAGCGCGACCACGCAAGCGGCCACCCCGCCGATGATCCGCCAGATCGGGCGACCGAACAGGATCGCGCATACCGCCCTGTAAGCGGCCCAGGCGGCGGCCGGTATCGCGAGCAGTTGCGCGGCCGGCCCGGCGCGCAACTGCCAGAAGAGCAGGCCGATCGCGAACAGCGTCATCAGCGCCACGCTGGCCCAGGCCCAGAGCCGCTCCGCATCGCGCCGCGCCTGCCAACAGGCGGCCAGCGCCCCGGCAATGGCGATCAGCGGCAAGGCGAGCAGCGGGATCGCCACGTCGCGCGACTGCGCCATCAGCGGCTTTGCCTCGCGGATATTGACGAGCCATAATTTCTGCAATTCGGGTGAGATCTGATAAGCGCCCGACAGGCATTGCGGCCAGTTGGTCCAGGCGAAGAGCGCAACGCCGGCGCCGACCGCCATCCCCGCCGCCAGCCGCCCCGGCCAGCGTTTGAACGGAAGATAGGTCAGGAACAGCATTCCACCCGCCGCGACGCCCAATATACCCACCCATACCGGCGACAACGCATCGCACATCGGCAGTCGATTGGCATAGCTGGCAAAACCCAGATATAACAGGCAGATGCTGCCGCCCAGACTGATTGCATAGGGCCGCATCCGCTGCCCAGCGCCATCCTGAAACACCCAGCGCAGCGCGATCAGCGCGCCGGCGGCGGCCAGATAGACGATCATCTCCATGCCGATCGCGATCGACAGCGCGCTCGAAAGGCCGGCGACCAGCCCGCCGCGCAGCCGGTTGCGGTCGATGATCCCGGCCAGCATCGCCAGCGTCAGCGACAATTGCCAGCCATGATGGTCGATCCGCATCGGCATATACATGCCCAGCCCCATCGCCGCCGCGAGCGGCATCAGCGCGGCGACGATCCAGGCAGGGCCGGGCGAGAGCCGCCGCACGATGAAGGCGAGGCTCAGCATCAGCGGCAGTAGCGGGATCAGCGGGGCGATGCCGCAGGCCAGCCGGTCGGCCATGCCGCTGCCGGTGAACAGGCGGAAGAAGAGGATCAGTCCCGCGATCGGCAGGTCGACCAGCCGCGACCAGTGGATGTTCGCGCCGCCTGGCGGATCGAGCCGATACTGGCGCAGGTCGAACCAGCCCTGTCCGGCCAGCCAGTCCTTCACCTGCACATAGCGGATATTGTCGTCGGTATCGCTGAGCGACAGCCAGTGGATCATGCCCCAGCGCAGGATCAGGAAATAGACGCAGATGCCGACCCAGAAGGCGAAGGTCAGCCATTTCCAGTGGAGGTCGGCCCATGCCAGCGCGCGTGCCGCCACCCGCTCCGCGCGCCGTCGCCACACCCGATATCGTTTCCCGCTTTCCAAGCTCATGAGCGCCGATTAGAGCAGCCCGCGTAAAGCGCAACGGGGACGCGAAAAATCCTTCATAGTCTTACCAGCCTGATGGCGCGCCTCCCGCCCGCGCGCCGCGCCCTGATCGGCCAGATCGTGCGCTATGTGGTGACCGGCGTCTTTTTGACGGCTGTGCAGGCGGCGATCTACTGGACGCTGGCCACCTGGGTGCATGTCCATCCACAACTGGCCAATTTCACCGGCTATCTGGTGGCGGTCACGCTCGGCTTCGTGTTGCACGGCGCTTTCACCTTCAAAGGCCATGGCGCGGGGGGCGGGTCTGCGGCTCGCAGCCTGCGCTTCGTGGCGGTGTCGCTGGTCAGCCTCGCGCTCAACGCTTTCTGGGTATGGCTCTGCGTCACCTGGTTGCACGGGGCGACCTGGACGCCGATCCCGTTGATGGGGTTTGTCACGCCGGGGCTGGTGTTCATCCTCAACCGGCAGTGGGTATTCCGCTGAAGCGGAAGCATCTGCCTGCGGCCTATATTCGCCTTTTCGCCGGATAAATTTATTTTAATCGCCCTTTCACCCTCTTGCCTTTTGCGGACCCGCACAAAATCCGCGCGTCGCGCGGAGTGACTACGACGAAGTGAATCACGGCAGCGACGAACCGAGTCCCTAAACCGTCATTTACCCTCTTGCGTCTGAAACAGGCTGTGGCACTATCCCTTGTGTCGGGTATGACGGGGGTCACCCAATAGATAGTGTTGAGAGGCGCCGGAGCGATTCGGCAGCCGGAGCGTTTTACGCGTTTTCCGGCGCGCTTTTCTGCCCCTGCGACTGCCCATTGTGCTCGGGAAATGCTATGGTGGCCGACCGGCCTCCGGCGCTTGACCGAATCGAACGTAACAGGAACAGTCGAGGGCTATATGGATTTTCGCGAAAGCCAGGAAACAGGGGCTAACGACGTGGCGACGATGATGGATGATCTGATCGGGGCGGCTGCGGCGCAGGAGAAAAACCCTGCGCCGGTCGTGACGCCGGCTGCCGCGCCCAGGGAAGCGCTCGCCAGCAACGCGGTGGCGGTGCGCCGGTTTGACGTCGTGACGGATTCGTCGCGCGACGCGCTGCTGACCGACTTCGGCAAGGACACGCTGACCGACCGCTATCTGCTGCCCGGCGAATCCTATCAGGACCTGTTCGCCCGCGTCGCCTCGGCCTATGCCGACGATCAGGACCATGCCCAGCGCGTGTATGACTATATCTCGAAACTATGGTTCATGCCGTCCACCCCCGTGCTGTCGAACGGCGGCACCGGGCGCGGTCTGCCGATCAGTTGCTATCTTAACAGCGTGGACGACAGCCTGGAGGGCATCGTCAACACCTGGAACGAGAATGTCTGGCTCGCCAGCCGCGGCGGCGGCATCGGCACCTATTGGGGTAGCGTGCGCGGCATCGGCGAACCGGTCGGCCTGAACGGCAAGACCAGCGGCATCATCCCCTTCGTGCGGGTGATGGACAGCCTGACGCTGGCGATCAGCCAAGGTTCGCTACGCCGCGGTTCGGCCGCCTGCTATCTCGACGTCAGCCATCCGGAGATCGAAGAGTTTCTCGAAATCCGCAAGGCGTCGGGCGACTTCAACCGCAAGGCGCTAAACCTGCACCATGGCGTGTTGCTGACCGACGCGTTCATGGAGGCGGTGCGCGACGGCGCCGAATTCCACCTGCGCAGTCCCAAGGATCAGTCGATCCGCGCCACCGTCGACGCGCGCTCGCTGTTTCAGAAACTGGTCGAGACCCGCCTCGCGACCGGCGAGCCATATATTATCTTCGCCGACCAGGTGAACCGCTCGATGCCCAAGCATCATCGCGATCTTGGGCTGAAGGTCTCGACGTCGAACCTCTGCTCCGAAATCACGCTGCCCACCGGCCGCGACCATCTGGGCAACGACCGCACCGCTGTCTGCTGCCTCAGCTCGATGAACCTGGAAACCTGGGACGAGTGGAAGGACGCGCCCGGTTTCGCCGAGGATATCATGCGTTTCCTCGACAATGTGCTGCAGGATTATATCGATCGCGCCCCGCCTGAAATGGCGCGCGCCAAATATAGCGCCACCCGCGAGCGCTCGGTCGGCCTGGGCGTCATGGGCTTTCACAGCTTTCTGCAGGCGCGGGGCATCCCGTTCGAGGGCGCGATGGCCAAGAGCTGGAACCTGCGTATCTTCAAGCAGATCAAGGCCCATGTTGACGAAGCCTCGATGCAGCTTGCGGTCGAGCGCGGCCCATGCCCCGACGCCGCCGACATGGGCGTGATGGAGCGCTTTTCCTGCAAGATGGCGATCGCGCCGACCGCGTCGATCAGCATCATCGCCGGCGGCACCAGCGCGTGCATCGAGCCGATCCCGGCGAACATCTACACGCACAAGACACTCTCGGGCAGCTTTTCGATCAAAAATCCCTATCTGGAAAAGCTGCTTCAGGAAAAGAGCAAGGACAGTATCAATGTCTGGAACTCGATTCTGGAAAATGGGGGTTCGGTCCAGCATCTCGACTTTTTAAGTCCGGAGGAGAAGGATGTGTACAAGACCAGCTTCGAGATCGACCAGCGCTGGCTGCTCGAACTCGCCGCCGATCGCACACCCTATATCGACCAGGCGCAATCGCTGAACCTGTTCATTCCGGCCGATGTCGAGAAGTGGGACTTGCTGATGCTCCACTATCGGGCATGGGAACTGGGCATCAAGTCGCTTTATTATCTGCGGTCAAAGTCGGTGCAGCGCGCTGGCTTCGCGGGCGGCGTGGAAGCCGACAACACGATCGACGCGCCGAAATTCGAACTGGCCGGGAGCACCGACTATGATGAGTGCCTGGCCTGTCAATAGGGCTGTAAGCCCCTTTTTCGTGGGAGAAGGGATGGTGTTGCGAAGCGCGGGAAAGATGAGGCGAAATCTTGTCGCCTTCATCCTCCCCACCCGACCAGCCTCTTTCTTAAAAGGAAAGAGCCGGTATTGGCTTCACTCTTCTTCTTCTTCTTCTTCTTCTTCGAACGTCACCGCGACGTCGCCGTTCGCGCTCAGGCGCACTGTGCCGTCATCCCCGATGCTTGCGATCAGGCCTTGGGAGATATAATGATGATGCCCTTCATGGCTTCCTTCGCCACTGTCGGCCTTGGTCAGCTTGATGCGATCACCATCGATATGGTCGACGGTCCCGACATGCACGCCATCCGCGCCGACAACTTCGGCATGTTCCTTGATCTGTCTCAGATCGACCATGATATTTCTCCTACAGGCTTGGGGGTAACGGCCAATCAACGCGCCCGCCCCACCACAGGTTGCACCCGTCGCAATCGCATAACCCAGTTCGTCCCGGAGTAACCCCGCCATGTCCCTTCTCAGCGCCAGCAAAGTCTACAAGCCCTTCGAATATCCTTGGGCCTACGACTTCTGGAAACGCCAGCAACAGCTCCATTGGCTGCCCGAGGAAGTGCCCTTGGGAGAGGATTGCCGCGATTGGGCGCAGAAGCTCTCCGACCATGAGCGTAATCTGCTGACCCAGATCTTCCGCTTCTTCACCCAGGCCGATGTGGAAGTGCAGGATTGTTACCACGAGAAATATGGCCGCGTGTTCAAGCCGACCGAAGTCAAGATGATGCTGACCGCGTTCAGCAATATGGAAACGGTGCATATCGCCGCCTACAGCCATCTGCTCGACACGATCGGCATGCCTGAAAGCGAATATTCGGCATTCCTCCAGTATAAGGAGATGCGCGACAAGCATGACTATCTGCAGCAGTTCGGCGTTGACACGGACGAGGATATTGCCCGCACGCTGGCCATGTTCGGCGGCTTTACCGAAGGGCTTCAACTCTTCGCCAGCTTCGCCATGCTGATGAATTTCCCGCGCTTCAACAAGATGAAAGGCATGGGCCAGATCGTCACTTGGTCGGTCCGCGACGAGACGCTGCATTGCGAAGGCATCATCAAGCTGTTCCACGCCTTTTGCGCCGAACGCCAGTGCCTGACCCCGGCGGTCAAGGACGACATCATGGATATGTGCCAGAAAACGGTGCGGATCGAGGACGCTTTCGTCGACCTGGTGTTCGAGATGGGACCCGTCCCCGGCATGACGCCCAAGGATATCAAGAAATATGTCCGCTATATCGCCGACTGGCGGCTGGGCCAGTTAGGCCTCAAACCCATCTACATGATCGAGGAGCACCCGCTTCCCTGGCTCGCCCCGCTGCTGAACGGTGTCGAGCATGCCAACTTCTTCGAAACCCGCGCCACCGAATATTCGAAGGGCGCGACACGCGGCCAGTGGAGCGAGGTATGGGACAGCTTCGACCGCCGCAAAAGCCTGAAAGCGAACGACAGCGGCGAACCGGGCGAAGCGCTAGCGGACATGTTCAAGCAGGCGGGGATCGCGGCGGAGTAAAAAAGGGGCGGTCCCTTCACAGGGCCGCCCTGTCATTCCTTTGCGGGGAATTCTTGTACGGCGATGCGTTAAATCGCCGGCAGCAGTCCGTAATAGCTTCGCACATGCGCATCATATTCGTCGTCGATCGGGCGGCGCTCGTCATGGCCGTAGCGGGGCGCGGCGCGTAACTGATCTTCGGTCAGGTCGACGACATAGCCGCCCTTAGCCGGATCATAATCCAGTCTCTCCCAGGGCAAAGGGTGCACATCCTCACCCAGGCCCAAAAAGCCACCAAATGCCATTTCGGCATATGCGGCCTGGCCCGATCTTTTATCGACCAGAAAACGCCGCACCGTGCCCAGTCTGTCACCCGCACGATTGTAAACCGCTGTGCCCTCGACCCGGTCGGAAGCGATCAATTTATGATCATGCGCGCCCTCGTTCGCGCTGGTGCGCATATCGTTGGTCGTGCCCGTCGCGCTGGCGCTGGTCTCGCGCGTCAGCCCGCGGTCGTCCGTAACTGTCCCATCCTCGGAAAATCCAGCCATTTCGGTCTCCTGTCCTATATTGTCATGCGGATCAAACGTGCCGCCACGTCATACGGTCCCGACGTACCGCCATGATTCGCGCGGTCCGGCGCGCTGCGGCACCGCCCGGACGCCCAACCTTCCGCTAAGGGCTTCGTTAACCCGCATCTGACAAAAGGTGACGCATGTTCGGGCCGCGCTTCTCCTCGCTCTTCACCAGCCGCTGGATGGCGATCCTGTGGGGTATCCTCATCTGCCTGTCGGCCATTGAATTCGTCGGCACCGACGCCAAAAACGCCAATGGCGACAAGGGGACCGCCAGTGCGCAGACCGACGCGACCGGCCAGCCGATCAAGTCCGAAGACGTCACCGCGTTGCGCCAGGCTTTCGAAGGCAACTGACGGTCCCGATCTGCATCGGTCGCGGCATCACCGGCCCGCCGCTAGACCGCGACGCCGCACCAGCCGGCCCTGTGTCCACCGGCATAGGGGCGGGCAAGGCCCTCGGCGATCAGTATCTCGCCAATCGATCGCCCGTCGCGCTCCACGATCCGCAGGCGGCGGCCATAACGGTCCCGGTCGCGATCGATTGGCGCAAGGGCAAAGGATCCGGCGTTCAGCAATTCCTGCAACCGCAATGTCGCCTGCTCGCCCAATGCGGCTTCGGCGGTGCAGCGCGGGGGATGGGTTTCCGGCGTGTCGATATCGGCAATCCGTATCTTGTCGCCCGCCATGTGGAACGTGTCGCCATCGACCACGCAATCGGCCCCGTCGCCATGGCGGCACAGATCGAAATGTAGCGTGGTGGCTGGCCGGCTTTCTGCTGCAACCGGAGCCGTTTCTCTGTGCATCGGCAGGAGCCATCCCGCCATCACTCCGATCAGGATCGCCCAACCCAACAACCCGCCAGCCGGCGACCGCCTTATCTTTACGATTGTCGCTGTCATGGCGCCGGATAAGCGGTGTCTCTGGAATATTGCATCCCGATCCTGCGCCGTTTCGATGGTCGAAATGGTGCAAGCCAGCGTCGATCGCCGGATGCTTGGTCTGTCTCTACGATCCACGTCATCCGATATGGATCAGTTTATTGCGCCGTCGGCTTGGCCGGTCGATCGCACCAGCGCGCCGGTGCGCCAGCCGGCCGGGCGACGCCCTGACCGATCAGCAATTGCCCGAGCGATACACCGTCCCGGCTCAACAGCCGTAACTTTCGCCCTGCCGTATCGGTCGGACGAATATCGGCGCGCATCTCGAACGCGCCGCCGTTCAGCAATGCCAGCAACTGCTCCCGATTCCTCAGCCCCAGCGTCGCTTCGGCGGGGCAGGCGGGGGAGGTGACCGATGGCGTCGCCACGTCACCGATCGCGAAATTCTGACCCTTGTAGACGAAATGCCCGCCGTCAATAACGCAGTCGTTGAGAACCCTATCGTCGCATGGTTGAAACGACAGCGACACCAACTCGTAATCCTGTTGTTCGGGCATGTTCGATCCGGGAATATTGCCCAGATACCAGCTTCCCGCCGCCGCGATGGCGGCCATGATCGTCACGGCGCGGATGGGCAGGATCGCCTGTCGCGTCTCCTGCCGACGAGATGCGGCGTCGCGATGGCCATAATCGCGGCGATCCCCCATCTCATATAATTCGGCCATAACATTACCCACTGAGGAAACTTGATCCTAGTTAAAGACCGCGAAGATAAAGTTAACGACCGGCGGGGTTGACCGGCGACAGCCGGAGCAGGATGATCGCACGGACGATTTGCAGGAGTGGACGATGAAACGGGATGACTGGGCCTATGACGCGCATCCGGCCATGTTCCGCAACCGCCCGCTTCTGTTTACGATGCTGCTGGTGTCGCTGGTCGGCATCGTCGGCATCGGCATATGGTGGGTTATCGCGCGGGGCGAACGCCTGGCGGTCAGCAATCGCGAGGTGCTGATGGAGCGTGGCCTATTGTCGAAGCAGCGTGTCCAGCTCAACCTCTCGGCGGTGCGAAGCGTACGCGTGACGCAGGGTTTGATGCAGCGGCTGTTCAATGTGGGTGATATCGAGATATTCAGCGCAGGCGATTATGCCGAAATCGCTCTGCGCGGAATGCCCGATCCCGACCGGGTGCGCGAATTAGCCGCGGCCGTCGGTCATGATGACGCGCCTGCCCGATAATTCCACTATTGTGCGTGAGCAGGCTATGCCGGAGCGGAACATTCAGGATCGTGCCATGCCTTGGGCAAATGCGCGGATCGCCACATCGAAATCAGGAAGACGCGCGCCCCATTCCGTGCCGAGCGCAGCGAATATCGGTCGCTGTGCTTTCCAACCGAGCGTCCGGCCCGGCACTTCGTCGATAAGGCATTGGTCAAGCGCGCAGGCGCGGGCAATCCGGCGGGCAAATTCCGCCCATGACAGATGCGCGTTGCCGGCCAGATGGCGGATCCCCTGCTCGCCATCGATCACAAGATCGAGAACGGTATCGACAAGATGGGGAACATAGGTCGGCGAGACGATATGGTCGCCAGCCGCCGGATAACGCTCTCCTCTGGAAAGGGCGCGCACCACTGCGACCGCGATGTTGTGATCGTCAAAGGGTGAGAAAAAGGCGGCGGTTCGAATTGTCAGCCCGCCATGGTGGGCCAGCGCCCTTTCGGTTCCAAGTTTTGACCGGCCATAGACACCAAGTGGCCGGGGGGCGTCGCTTTCGACATAGGGATCCGTGCCCGCGCCGTCGAAAACAAGGTCGCTGGAAAAGCCGGTGCAATGCACGCCCCGTGCAGCGCAGGCGGCGGCCAGGATGTTCATGCCATAGGCGTTGGCACGTTCGCATGCCAACGGCTCTTCTTCGGCATCGTCGACCCGCACATATCCCGTTGCGTTGATTACGGCCCAAGGCCGATGCAATGTCAGCGCCGCCTCGACGCTCTGCTGCTCATCGAGTGCCAGCGCCCGTCGATCGGTCAGGATATAGGCGATGTCGCGATGGCTACAGGCACGTGCAAATGCCTGACCCAAGGTGCCGGTGGCGCCGCAGATCAACAGGGGGGGTGCTATCCGCGACTCTCCGATTGCTGCTGGCACGTGATCCCTGACCCCGGCGGGCCGCTTAACTGCCGTGTGAAGGAGGCGGATCGGTCGCCGCCACCAGCCTTGACCTTCCATGACAGGATGGCGCAGTGCTTCGGCAGGGAGCTGGCGGAGCAGCGCGGCGATGGCTGTCGGCCGCGCCGCCCCGTTCCTGACATCGAACGCGCCGCTTTCATAAAGGCCGGGCGCGGTGAGCAGCCTGTTCCACCCTTGTGCGCCGAACAGTGCCCAACTGGTCACTGCGCGAATATCGACGCCTTCTTGGCGTAGCGCGCCCGCAATGTCCCATATTTCGGCGGTCCAGCGCATCTGTTCTTCGCGGGTGCAGCCATTATGCGCTTCGGTAATGGCGATCGGGATGCCATAGCGTTCCCACGCCTCTCGCACCGCCCCGGCGATACCCGGAGGACCGGGGTCGAGCGCTCGCACCGCCTCGATATCGGCATAACGTGTCCGGCCATTGCCGCCGCGCATATGGCGCGGATAGCGACGAAAACGATGATCGAGAAAGCGGTCGCTGGTAACATAATGATTGATACCGACAATGTCGGGTGGGAACGGATCGTCGGCGATCACCCTCAATCTGTCGCCCAGGCCATGCGCCGCGATCCGGCGGAACAGGGGATGATGTGGAGTCAAACAGCCGCATAAAAGGTCCCAGCCTGCCCATCGCCTGACATTGTCGAACCCGGCCTGGTCACGCATCGGCGCCGTGGCAAACGTCCGGCCAAGATCGTCGGGCTGGATGAGGCGCGCGGCAGGATTGACCGCGCGTATTGCGCGCATCGCCAGACGGATGCCGTCGATCTGGTTAAGCAAGGCGGTCCAGAAGCTTCGCTCGTCGCGGTGGTGAGGATACCAGATGCCATACAGCGCAGCGAAGCGCGCCGTCGTCACCGGCTCGTTGATCGGCGTCCAGTCATCGATCCATGGGTAACGCTGCGCCGCCGCAGCGGCATAAACGGCAAGGGCGGACGCGAACCCGTCATCGAGCAGATCGGTATGTGGTGGGCCGCTGCCGTGATGGACAAGTCCGGCAATCACACGAACACCATGCGTCCGCAATCGCGTGAGCCTGGCATCGGCCCATCGCCAGTCGTAGGTGCCATCGCTCTTTTCGATCCGTTCCCACAACAGAGGATAGCGGATGGCACCGAAGTTCAGGCCGACGATCTGGTCGATGTCGGTATCGCGGTCCTGATGCCCGGTCAACATAAGTTGATCGTAATAGGCATCTTTTACCCGGTTCACCGTGCATTCCGGGCCTCCCCAAAGTTCCAAGCCCTTCATTGCTGCTCCAGTCAAACATCATTTGAAACAGTTCAACGAGTATCGTTACGCTTTGGCACAGAATATTCGTCATGATATAGATTAATTTTAGGAGATTTTTGCTAGGCGAAGGGAACGATAAATCGTTGAATCGGATTTACTCTGTTCATTTAACAGCAAGGTTTCGCCATGAATTCTTTTTCTTCTGTAAACGGCGTCACGCAGATTAATTCGAACGAGGATAATAATTCTTTTCGTACATTGGTTTGTTTTAGTCATTTGCGGTGGAATTTTGTTTTTCAGCGACCGCAGCACCTGATGAGCCGTTTTGCACGAACGATGACGGTGCTGTTCTGGGAGGAGCCGATCCTTGAAGCCGGTTTGGCAAATGCAGAGGTGCGCGAGACCCGCTGCGCCCTGACGGGTGTTACGATAGTTACGCCGTTCCTGCCTGCCGAAATGGGACAGGCGGATGGGGAAGCTGTGTTGCGCCGCTTGCTCGACGCGCGTTTGTCCAGCGAAACACAGCCGGTCGTCCGCTGGTATTATACACCCATGATGCTGCCCTTTTCGGAGCATATCGCCGCTGCCTGCGTCGTCTATGACTGCATGGACGAACTGGCAAATTTCAAAGGCGCTCCGCCCGACTTGCTTGGTCTGGAAGCCCAATTGATGGAAGAGGCGGACGTCGTATTTACCGGCGGCTATAGTCTGTATGAGGCAAAGCGCGACCGGCATCCCAACATCCATCCCATTCCCTCGAGCGTCGATGCCGATCATTTTGCGCGTGCGCAGGAGCCGGGCGAGGATCCCGCAGACCAGTGCCATCTTCCGCAGCCCAGGTTCGGCTTTTATGGGGTGATCGACGAGCGGATGGACCTTGATCTGCTTGCTGCCATCGCCGATGCGCGTCCCGAATGGGCGATCGTGATCGTCGGTCCGGTCGTAAAGATCAGCCCGGACGATCTGCCCAAGCGGGCCAATCTGCATTTCCTCGGTGGCAAAAGCTATGACGAATTGCCCAATTATCTACGCGGCTGGGACGTTGCGCTTATGCCGTTCGCAATTAATGAGGCAACCCGCTTCATCAGTCCGACCAAGACGCCGGAATATCTTGCGGCGGGCCGCCCGGTCGTTTCGAGGCCGATCGCGGATGTCGTGCGCCATTATGGCGGCATGGATGCGGTGAAGATCGCGGGAACGCCTGAAGCCTTTATCGCGGCATGCGACGCCGCCCTTGCGCTTGCTCATGGTCCGCGCGACTGGATGGAACCAGTGGAAGAGATGCTTGCCCGCGAAAGTTGGGACAGCAGTTTCGCCCGCATGGCGACGTTCGTCACCGAAACAATAGCCTCCTCCCTAGATGTCCAGCCGATCGAGGCCCCTACCGTCTGGCCCCTTGAGCGCGCAAAACATTATGATGTGATGGTCGTGGGGGCGGGCTTTGCCGGGGCGGTGATGGCCGAACGGCTTGCGGTGGATAGCGGCAAGCGCGTCTTGGTTGTTGACCGTCGCCCGCATATAGCCGGCAATGCCTATGACCGGTTCGACGACGCCGGGGTGCTGATCCACCAATATGGACCCCACATCTTTCATACCAATTCATCTGATATTTTCGCCTACCTCTCACGCTTCACCGGATGGCGTCCCTATGAGCATCATGTGCTTGCCGATCTTGGCGATAGACAGGTTCCGATGCCGATCAATCGCACCACGCTGAATATGCTTTACGACCTCGATCTGCAGACTGACGATCAGGCAGCAGCGTTTCTCGCAAGCCGTGCCGAACCGGTCGATGTCGTTCGCACTTCGGCCGACGTCGTTATTTCGGCAGTCGGGCGCGAGCTGTACGAGATCTTTTTCGAGGGCTATACCCGTAAGCAATGGGGCATGGATCCATCCGAACTGGATAAGTCGGTCACGTCACGGGTGCCGACGCGCACCAATGACGATGACCGCTATTTTACCGACAATTTCCAGTCGATGCCAGACAAAGGCTTTACCGCCATGTTTGAGAATATGCTGGACCACCCGAATATCGACCTGCTTTTGGGCGTCGAATATCGTCAAGCTCAGGCGGCGTATCCGCACGATCATCTTGTTTTCACTGGTCCGATCGACGAATATTTCGATTATCGTTATGGCAAGCTGCCTTACCGGTCACTTCGGTTCGAGCATCAAACCGTCGATGCCGAATGGCATCAGCGCGTTGCGGTGGTGAACTATCCTGACGAGGCCATACCGTATACGCGTGTTACCGAATATAAGCATTTGACCGGTCAGCAATGCGACCGATCGAGCATCACCTATGAATATCCCGCAGAAGAGGGCGATCCCTATTATCCGATACCGCGCGCAGAAAATCAGGCCTTGTTCAAACGCTATGAAGCGTTAGCACTTGCACAACGAGACGTGACGTTCGTTGGCCGCCTTGCGACCTATCGATATTATAACATGGACCAGGTTGTTGGCCAGGCACTGTCAGCCTATCGTCGGCTTGCCGGACAGATGGAGTCGCAGCAGGCGGTTGTACCGCTTCGCATCAACGAGACACGAGCCACAGCCTTTGAGCCCACGGACCTCGCAATCGCCAGACCCCGCGCCAGCGGCGTTGCCCGCTAAACTATTTTTAGTCTGGAGTTGTGCCAGGCAGTGACAAAGACGCGCGCGTTGATGCCGATTTGCTCGACGGACATGCCAACCCTGTAAAGCGCAGACCCCAGACCGAAACCTGTGGCGCCGGCATTGGTCCACGGCAGCATCTTGTCGGGATCAATGCCGCCGACGGGGAGCACCCTGACATGTGTGGGCAGCACTGCGCGCATCGCCTTTAGAATCTGCGGACTCGATCCCTCGGCCGGGAACAGCTTGAGCGCTGTGGCGCCCGCATCGAGCGCAGCAAAGGCCTCGCTCGGGGTGGCAACACCTGGAAGCGATACCAGCCCCTTTGCCGCGCTGGCGGCGATTACCTGAATATTGCTATTGGGCGAGATGATCATCGTGCCGCCGGCGGCCTCGACCTCGGCCACCTGCTCGACATGCAATACCGTGCCAGCCCCAATTACGGCGCGGCCGGCAAAGCGCCGGGCCAATCGGGCGACACTTTCGAGCGGATCGGGCGAGTTCATCGGCACTTCGATCAACGTGAAGCCGGCATCCACCAGCGCATCACCGACCGCGTCGATCTCGTGAGGAGAGATACCGCGCAGGATCGCCACCAGCGGGCATTGACCAAAGGCGGCGTCGAAGGTTTCGAGATGGGTCATGCCTGGTTTCCGATTGCGATGATGCCGGCCATAAAAGCAGCGTGGCTATCCACGAGTTGGGCCGCATGACCAAGTTGTCGGATAGCGGCAATATAAAGGCCGCCCAGCATGGGATCGGCAAGGATATGAATAGTGTCGTGCTTTGAATGCTCCAGCCGCGCCGCAGCGTCGCTGCCGATCAGCAAGCCGCTGGCGAAGGACGCGGCGTCGCGGTCGTCGCGCTGGCCGAGCATCTTGGCGGCGCGAATGCCGAACAAGGATGCGGCGAGGTCGCGCTTGCGGCCTTCGTCCACGCCTGCAAGAAATGCAGCGTCGGGAGAAACGTCGCTAGTGAGCTGTGCCGAAAGCAGGCCGTGCGCACGCAGCAGCGCGAACAACTCGCCGGTCATCGCGGTGGTGAAGCCGGCGATCCGACCATCAACCATTTCGGCCCACTTGCAATGTGTGCCAGGCTGGACGAGTAACGCATCGCGTGGGACAAGGCCCGCCTCGACAGCGCCCAGCAACTGCACTTCCTCGCCGCGCATCACATCGGCAGGATCGTTCACCGATACTCCGGGGACGATCGCGGTGCGCGCGTCGATGTAAAGTAGGCCCGCAGCGAGTTCAGAGATTCCTGCCGGCGCGCGCACATAGGGTGCCGGCACCCAGCCGATATTCGATCCTATCATGCCTGCAAGAAGCATCGGCATATCGCCGAAGGTAGTGCGCAGTGCGGCGACAGCGTCGGGAAAATCCCGGATTGATGTCACGCCCTTGGCGTCGCGCTTGGTACGGGTGACCTGGCCGTGCTCGATCAGAAAGGTGCGCCGGTTGGTTGTCCCCCAATCGACTGCGAGAAAGGTGCCGCCGAATTTTACCACCATGTGGCATACAGGGCGATAAGGATGAGGATGACGCCAAGCCCGCCCATATTGAACGCCGTCGAGGTGCGAAAGTTGACGCCTTCCATCGTAACGACGTTCTTCTCTACCCGCGAAGGCTTGGCCAGCGAGACGATCACCGCGAGTCCGAGGCTGACAAGAAACACGAACAGCATACGGTTCATGAACGGCGTCAGGAAGATATTGGCGGCGTCCGGCAGCCAAATCGCAGGAACGCTGACCTTAAGGAAATAAGACAGGAGAACCGATGTAATCGCCGCGACGATCGCGCCGGCCTCGGTTGCCTTTTTCCAGAACAGCCCGAGAAGGAAGATCACCGTGATTCCAGGGGTGAAGAAACCCGAAAACTCCTGAATGAACTGGAAAGCCTGGTCCGACTGCCCAATCAGCGGCTTGGCGGCAAAGATCGCGATCACGATCGCCAGCGCAGCAACACCGCGACCGATCAGGACGAGATGCTTTTCCCGCCCTTTATCGCCGACATTGTCTTCGCCACGGGTCGGTATGCCGCGCGCCTTGGCATAGAGGTCGAGAGTGAAGATCGTCGCGATCGAATTGATCTTGGAAGCGGTCGAGGCGATGATCGCAGCTATCAAAGCGGCGAATACCAGTCCGAGCAGGCCCGGTGGAAGCAGCCGCATCATCGTCGGATAGGCTTCGTCGGGCTTGGCGAGATCGGGAGCGAGCACAACCGCAGCGATCCCCGGCAGGACGATGATCACTGGCATCAGCAGCTTCAGATAGGCAGCGAACATCACGCCCTTTTGCGCCTCTCCGAGATTTTTGGCAGCTAGGGCACGCTGGATGATATATTGGTTGAAACCCCAATAAGACAGATTGGCGATCCACATTCCGCCGACAAGGACCGCGATGCCCGGCAGATCATTGTAGAATTTATTGTCGGGCGTGAGGATCATGTCGAAATGGGTCGGTACACGCTCGACCAGGATGCTGAAGCCGGCGAGGAAACCTTGCCCGCCGCCAATCTGGGTGAGCGTCAGATAGGAGATGACGAGGCCACCAAATACCAGCAAAGTGACCTGGACGATGTCGGTCAGAGCGACGGCTTTGAGTCCGCCCCATAGCTGATAGAGCAGGGCGAACAGGCCAAGCCCGATCAGCGCATAGGCCTGGTCGATACCGGCCACCTTGTTGACAGCAATGGAACCCAGCCAGATGATCGAGGTCAGGTTTACAAACACGTAAAGCGCCAGCCAGAATACCGCCATCAGCACGGGCAGCAATTTGCCGTAACGCTGTTCAAGAAATTGCGGCATCGTATAAATCTGGTTGCGCAGAAAGATCGGCAGAAAATATTTTCCGACAATCAGCAGTGTCAACGCCGCCATCCATTCATAGGAAGCGATCGCCAGGCCCATGGCATAGCCCGAGCCGGACATACCGACGATCTGCTCGGCGGAAATGTTAGCCGCGATGAGCGACGCGCCTATCGCCCACCAGGGCAGCGACTTGGACGCCAGGAAATAGTCCGACGTGTCTTTCGCATGTCCGGCTTTCTCGCGGCTGACCCATTGTGCCAGACCAAAGATGCCGATGGCGTAGATAATGACGACGATCAGATCGATGTTCGAGAGACTCACGATTCCACTCTCCTGCAGGACAGGCGGTTTGTCCGCTCTTGCCCGATTCCGTCCCAGGCTCGGCGGACGGTCGATGTTCATTTATCTTATTTATTGGGCTTGTCCAGCGGCAACGATTTGATAAAACTATGCCAAGATGGTCTATCCTAATCTCGATGGCGAAAACGCTCCGCTGCAGCTTGGCCGCAACCTTACCTATGGTATGCTCGACAGCCTGGGCCGGGCGATCGTTACCGGACATTATGAAGGCGAGGCTTTCCCGACCGAAGCCGAACTTGCCAAGCAACATGGCGTGAGCCGTTCGGTGACGCGCGAAGCGGTCAAGATGCTCACTGCCAAGGGATTGCTCAGCGCGCGGCCGCGCCAAGGTACGGTCATTCAGTCGGCGGCCGCCTGGAATCTGTTCGATACCGATGTGCTTCGCTGGCTGCTTGAACGCAAATTCTCGGTAGAACTGCTTAAGCATTTCAACCAGTTGCGTGTAGCGATAGAGCCTGAATCGGCAGCGTTGGCCGCCCGGTTCGGCGACGATTCTGATCGGGCGAATATTTCGGCCGGATTGGCACGGATGGAAGCGGCCGAGGCGGGAAATGACGACACGCTTGAGGCCGATATCGCTTTCCATGTCGCGATCCTGCGTGCGTCGAAAAATCCCTTCTATGCGCAGTTTCGCGAAGTGGTGGCCACTGCGCTACGCACCTCCATCCGCTTCACCAACCGCATCAAGGGCCGTAGCGCCAGCCTGGCCGATCATGCAGCGGTACGCGACGCGATCGCAGCGCGCGATCCGGATGGTGCACGAAACGCGATGCGCGCCCTGATCAGCGATGTGCTCGAACTGATCGCGCATGTCGAGGCGGATGGTGCCGTGCTCAAGGCTAATCCATCTTGATTGGAATAATTGCGCCATCGGCGCGATAGTCGAATTTCTGCACTGCGATCCGGCGATTGTCGGTATAGGGTCCGTCGCCCTTTTGGCCCTCCCAACGGTGATACACGATATACCACTGACCATCCTTGGGGTCTTCGAAGAAGCTGTGATGGCCGGGGCCTTTATATTTCCTGTCGCCTTGAAGGATCGCTCCTCCATAGCGCCACGGTCCGGCTGGTGAAAGTGCGACCGCATAATGAACCTGGTAATTGGAATAATTCCACGTTCCAGCGCTGTAAGACAGATAATAGAGACCCCTGCTATAGTGCATGAACGCACCTTCGGTAAAATTGGGCGGGGTATCGACGGTAACTTCGTGATCGATCGTCACCAGATCTGGCTTGAGCACCCACATCCGCAGCGTCTTGCCTGCACTGCCCCCGGCATAGAGATAGGGGATCTGGGTCTTGGGATCGACGAACAGGGTCGGGTCGATAGCTTCGAAGCCGTTACCGCCGGTGACCAATGGCTTTCCGCTATCCCTGCAGCCGCCGGCCGGGCTGTCGCAAATCGCGACGCCGATCCGGCTAGGGCTGGGGTTTTGCGGGCCGACCGAATAATATAGATAATAATGACCGTTGGCAGCCACCATGTCTGGCGCCCACAGGAAATGGACACGCGCTTTGTCGTCATCGATCCAGCGGATATCTTTCTGGGCGAGCAGGGGCTTCATACCCTTGGTCCAGCTTTTAAGGTCGCTTGAGTCCCAGACGAATAATTTGTCGCCGCGACCGGTGTCGGTCGGGTAGATCCAATATTTCCCCTCTGCCACAAGGACGGAAGGATCGGCGCTCGAAAAGACGGATTCTACTGGCTGGGCCTGCGCAGCCAGCGAAAATCCCGTCAGCAGCGCCGCTGCAAAGGTGCGCATGCGCATTAATTGGTTACCGGCACGACGCCTTTTGGGGCTGCGGCCAGACGCTTGATCAAAGCGGTTTCGGTCTGGCGATAGGGGGTGCCATCGCCGCGAAAGACTTCGTGAAACCAGATTGTCGGTTCTTCATAGGTATAGGGCTTCTTCCAGCTATCCCATGGCAGGCGAGTCTGCGTCTTGCCGTCTACAAAGCCCCAGTTCATCATGCCGATACCAAGTTTTTTCGCGATCGGCAGGCTGCCATCGAAGGTCGAGCCGTTACCGCGCGCCATATATTCGGTGCAGAAAACCGGCCGGCCGTAGGTCAGCATCTGACGGACGCGCTTTTCGAAGGTTTCGGGCCACGAATAATCATGAAAAGTCAGCACGTCCGATTGAGTGAGTTGGGTCCTCTCGATCGCGTCGGCCTTGTCCAGATCATCCCAATGATCGCCGGTCCACACACCCGAAGTGAGCGGTTGACTCGGGTTGGCGCTGCGCGCCCAAGCGAATATCTTTGGCAGTAGCAGCGCGACATATTTATTCTTGTCTTCCGTCGGCAGGTAGTTGCCGCCGCCGCCGTTATTCGGTTCGTTCCATACGTCCCAACCAAGTATCCGTCCGTCATTGGCAAAGCTGCCAATTATGTCCTTCACATAGCCTTCGAATTTGTCATATTGCCCTGCATCCTTGAGGCGCGCCTTGCCCGGTCCCTGGACCCAGCCGGAATTGTGAACGCCGGGAATCGGCGGATGCTGCGGGCCGGCTTTGGGATCGGGATCCCAGCAACTGTCGAACAACACGAACAAAGGCTTGATCTTGTGCCTGGCGGCGATCACCAGAAACTGGTTCATCCGGTTCTTGAGGCCTTCGGGATCATTCTCCCAAAGCAGATTGTGTATGAACACACGCATCGTGTTCATGCCGATGCCTTCGGCCCAGCCCAGTTCCTTGTCGATCACAACGGGATCAAAAGTTTCGGGCTGCCACATCTCTAATTGGTTAATGGCGCTTGCCGGTGTGTAATTAGCGCCGATCAGCCAGGGTTGTTTCGCATACCAGTCATTGGCTTTGGGCCTAGACCAGATATCGCGCGCCTGCGCGGGCGAGAGGGTCGCGCTCAGCGTAAGCGCGGTAACGGTAAAGAGAAACGTACGGCGGATCATGATGGTCTCTCCTGTGCTTCAACGCTTCTTCGGCGCTGTGGTCTGCCCCGTGGTGAGGCGGTAGGTCATGCTATTGCGATAGGTCTGACCCGGCTCGAGCAGGGCGTTGGGATAGCCCTTCTGGTTCGGCGAATCCGGGAATATCTGCGGCTCCATGACGATCGCATCGCCTTCACGATAGATCTTCCCGGCCTTGCCGCTCGACGTGCCGTCAAGGAAATTGCCCGAATAAAATTGCAGCCCCGGCTGGTTTGACCAGAGTTCGAAGCCACGCCCAGAGGCGGGATCATAAACCTTGGCCATCAGATGCTCGTTAGGAGTAACCGCTTTGCCGATCACCCAATTATGGTCATAGCCACGGCCCCAGACGATCTGCTGATCACGGGCATCGCGCACACGGTCACCAACCGCGTGCGGGGTGCGGAAATCAAACACCGTGCCGGCGACCGGCTTGGCAGCGCCATAAGGGATCGCGCCGTCGTCGGTCGGCAGATAGGCTTGGGCCGGGATAGTGACGATATGCCCCATCGCGCCGTTGACCGATCCTTCGCCCGACAGGTTCCAATAGGCGTGATTGGTGATGTTGGCGATCGTGGCGCGGTCGGTCGTGGCACTATATTCGATTGTGAGATTGTTGCGTTCGTCGAGCGAATAGGTCGCATCCACGGTCATCGTGCCGGGATAACCCTGATCGCCGTCCGGGCTGACGTAGCGAAGCGTCACCGCAGCGACCGGTCCGCTCTTGATCGACACGACCTCCCATAGCACTTTATCAAAGCCCACGGTGCCGCCATGGAGCGCATTCTTGCCGTTGTTGATCGGAGTTTGGTAGGTTTGGCCATCGATGCGGAAGCGGCCGGCGGCGAGGCGATTGGCAAAACGACCCACGGTCCCGCCGAAATATTGCGGTTTTGCGAGGTAATCGCCAATGGTGGCATAGCCCAAGGCGACATCGGCTTTTTTACCACTGCGATCGGGCATCACCAGCGATTGCAGAGTGGCGCCATATGTGATGACGGTAGCTGAAACACCCCGGCTGTTGGCGAGGGTCACCGAGGTGATGGCGCGACCGTCAGGCAGCGTTCCAAACCGGGATTTGCGCGCTTCGCCGGCGCTGGCGGGAGCGGCAATGAGGGCCAGGCAGATACCCGCCAGTGGCGCCAACCTCTTCGACAACATCCTCATTCCTTTCTGTTATCCGCCAAATAGGTTGGGGGCGATGCCGATGCAGCCCGGATCGACTTCGAACAATGCGCCGCCATGCGGTTCTTCGACGTCTTTGCTGGCCGAAGTCACGAACATGCGGTCGAGCTTGTCTCCGGCAAAGGCGCAACAGGTGATTTGTGACGCCGGCAAGGTGATCGCACGCTCGCGCTTTCCTTCCGGACTGAAGCGGGTGACGCAGGACGCGCCCCAACAGGCGACCCACAGCCCGCCTTCGGCGTCAAAGGTCATACCGTCGGGTTCGCCCCAGGCCTTTTCGAAGACGATGTGCACAGTGCGAGGCCCGAGGCTGCCATCGTCATGGATCGGATAACGATAGATCGTGCCGAGCGCGGTGTCGGTGTGGAGCAGGTAGCTGGCGTCGGGAGCAATCGCAGGGCCATTGGCGATAGTATAGCCATCGTCCAGCCGGATGGCAGTCCCGTCGGGATCGAGACGATAGAAACCGCCGGTCGGACGGTCGCAGGTAACGGGCATCGATCCAGCCCAAATCCGGCCGTTCTTATCGGCCTTGGCATCGTTGAAGCGATTGCCCTTGCGGCCCGCCTCCGGCTCAGCGATGGTCTGGATCTTAAGCGGATCGAGTGTCAGGCTTGCGAAGCGCCGGCCGATCCCGGCGATAAAGCCAGGCTGGCTCTCGCGCTCGATCAACCAGCCGACCGTCTCGGGCAGTTCCCAACTCGACACTGCGTCATCCACCAGGCTGAGGCGGTTTACGCGCTGGCCAAGAATATCGACCCAGAATAGAGCGTTGGCGCGCGCCGACCACAGGGGACCTTCCCCCAATATATCATGGCTTTCGCGCGTTATAATCCGTGCCAGCGACATTAATGGCTATCCCGCGGCAGGCCCTTGGTCTGGGCGATACGTTGATATTTGACAGCGCTCTCCAGCACTGCACCGCCATCGAACTGGCCTACCAGATCGCGATGGATTTCCTGCCACGGGGTCTGCGATTCCGGTATATATTCGACGGCCAAGGCAGCTCGACGCCGCGCGATTTCGGCGTCATCGACCAGCATGTCGACGCGGCGCCTGGCAAGATCGATACGGATGCGGTCGCCGGTCCGGACCAGCGAAAGCCCGCCGCCGACTGCGGCCTCGGGGGCGGCGTTCAGTATTGAGGGCGAGCCGCTGGTACCCGATTGGCGGCCGTCGCCAATGCACGGCAGTGCATGGATGCCGGCACGGATCAAGGCGGCCGAAGGGCGCATGTTGACGACTTCGGCACCGCCTGGATATCCGACTGGACCCGCGCCGCGCATGATCAGGATTGAATGGGCGTTGGCCCCGAGCGCTGGATCATCGATGCGATGGTGATAATCCTCGGGGCCGTCGAAAACGATGGCGACGCCTTCGAATGCTTCAGGATCGTCAGGATTGCTCAGATAGCGGGCGCGGAACTCGTCTGAGATAACGCTAAGCTTCATCACTGCATTGTCGAAGAGATTACCCGATAGCACCGACAGTCCGGCATTGTTCATCATCGGCGCGTCAAGCGGCAGGATCACGTCGGGATCCTCGCTAATCGCATTACCGATATTATCCGCGATAGTCCTGCCATTGGCTGTGAGCGCACTGCCGTCTATCAGACCGGCGCGCAATAATTGTCCCATCACCGCAGGAACGCCGCCGGCGCGGTAATAATCTTCACCGAGATATTTACCTGCTGGCTGAAGATTGACCAGCAGTGGAATGTCCGCACCATGGCCTTCCCAATCGGTCAGATCGAGCGCAACGCCCATGTGACGAGCGATCGCATTCAAATGGATTGGCGCATTGGTCGACCCACCGATCGCCGAATTGACGCGGATCGCGTTGAGGAAAGCGGTACGCGTGAGAATATCGCTCGGCTTGCGATCTGAGTGCACCATCTCGACGACCTGGACACCCGTGCGATAGGCGCATTCCTGACGATCGCGATAGGGCGCAGGGATCGCCGCCGAACCGGGCAATGACATGCCGAGCGCTTCAGTCAGCGAATTCATCGTCGTGGCAGTGCCCATGGTATTGCAGAAACCGGTCGAGGGCGCCGAAGAGGCGACCAGTTCGATAAAGCCCTTATAGTCGATCTCCCCAGCGGCGAGCATTTCGCGCGCCTTCCAGACGATGGTTCCCGAACCGGTGCGCTCGCCCTTATGCCAGCCGTTGAGCATTGGACCGACCGACAGCGCAATCGCCGGAATATTGACGGTGGCTGCGGCCATCAGGCAGGCCGGAGTGGTCTTGTCGCAGCCGATCGTCAGAACCACGCCGTCGATCGGATAACCATAAAGTGTTTCGACGAGACTGAGATAGGCAAGGTTACGATCAAGTCCCGCAGTCGGGCGCTTACCGGTTTCCTGGATAGGATGCGTGGGAAATTCGATGGCTATACCGCCAGCATCGCGAATTCCGTCGCGCACACGCTTGGCGAGTTCGATATGATGGCGATTGCAGGGGACGAGGTCGCTGCCGGTCTGGGCAATGCCGATGATCGGGCGTCCCGACTGCATCTCTTCGAGGCTAATTCCATAATTGAGATAGCGCTCGACATAGAGCGCAGTCATGTCCGGATTTGCCGGATTGTCGAACCAGGCACGCGAACGCAAGGCTGCGCCGTTCGATCTACTCTCGTCTTGCATTCATCCTCCCGACGCGATGCGGTCCTGCTTATCGCGGTGTATATAGGCTTGCTACAGGCCGTGCGCGTGAATACAAAGCATATAAATCGTATAAAAGAAAGGCTGGAGCGGATGAGCGGGCATATCAGGCTCGGATTGGTGGGCATAGGCAAGATCGCTCGCGACCAGCATCTGCCGGCGCTTGCTGCCGATAATCACTTCGATCTCGTTGCTACCGCAAGCCGCCATGCGCAACTCAAGGGGGTGCCAGCCTATGGCGATATTGAGGCGATGATTGCTGGCGGACATGCGCTGGATGCCGTTTCGTTGTGCACACCTCCCGAAGGCCGCTACGATCAGGCGCGCGCGGCGATCGATGCGGGTCTGCATGTGATGATCGAAAAGCCCCCGGCCGCAACATTATGCGAAATTGTCGACCTCGCCGCACGCGCCAAGGCCAAGGGCGTGACATTTTTCACCACCTGGCATTCGCGCGAAGCGGCCGCTGTCGAACCGGCGCAAGCATGGCTTGCGGGCAAACGCATAGAGGCCGCGCGAATCGTCTGGAAAGAGGATATTCGCCGATGGCATCCGGGGCAGGAATGGATTCTTGCTCCTGGGGGGTTCGGCGTATTTGATCCTGGAATCAATGCCCTGTCGATCGTCACATGCCTTCTACCAGAGGCGCTTCTGCTCGAATCGGCGTGGATGGAAGTGCCCGAAGGCCGCGCCTCGCCACTCGCTGCCGGGCTGAAGATGCGCAGCGGCAGCGTCAGAGTCTCAGCCGAATTCGATTTTCTTCAAACCGGCACTCAGACTTGGGACATTCATATCGATACAGATTCTGGCGCACTGCGCATATCCATGGGCGGCAGTATATTGCATCTACCCGGCGCGCCCGAGCAGGAAGCGCCGAACCGCGAATATGCGCGCTTATATGCAAGGTTCGCAAAACTGGTCGCGCAATGCAGAAGCGATGTCGATATTCGCCCCCTGCAGATCGTTGCCGATGCCTTCCTGCTCGCCGAGCGCCGGATCACCGCACCCTTTGCCTTCTAGCGGTCAATTATCGCCTGATATAAAGGCCAAAGAAGATCGTCTGCTTGTCCGTTCGGTTCGACAGCTTATTACCGGAAGCCATTGAAGAAGGTCAGATCAATCCGATCACGCGCCCTGCGATCGCAACCGCAAGCCATAACAGCACGACCAATATTGCCGCGATGCGCCAGCCTATAGCGGTCAAGACATCCTGCCGTGTGAGTTTACGATCCAGCAGCGCATAGCCGATGAGCGCCGTACCCAGCAGAGACAGCTTCACCCAGAAAACAGGATTGGTATAATATTTATAAGGCCCCGCCGCGACCAGCCCGATGCCGGACAACAGGACAACGAACAGACTGACGAGGAATATCGGACGCAGCGCATGCGCAAAAGCCGCCGCCCAATTGGGCGACAGCAGGATGCCACTGCCCGACAGTCCTACGGTCGCTACTATGCCGCCCAGCAGCGACAGACCCACCAGATGGGCAGCCTCGGTCAGAGCGAAAGCAGCGGTCGAATCCTTGAGAAACAGGCCAGGCGGACTGTTTCCAAGGGCTTCGAACAGGGGCAGTAACGACATAGTGAAGCCTAACCAAAATAGGCGATCAGACGCCCGGTAGTGATGATGCCCGCCCAGAGCAGCAGCGATAGCGCGGCCGCGCCTTTCGCCGACCATGGGATGGCCGTTCCCGGTGCTCCCCATTGATCGATCCGGCGATAGGTGGTGAGGTGAAAAAATGCCATGTTGAGGCCGGCGATCAGAAGCAGCAGCAGCTTGGTTTGAAGGAAGATATTGTTCCAGATACGCTCGGCCTGGGCCGCGAGGAGCAGGCTGCCGCTGATCGCCATGATGGTGAAGCCGGCCCAACTGAGCGGCAGCAACTGGCGCGCGAACGCCGCTGCGGGGCGATCCCGCAATATCATTCCCAGCAACCGAAAATCGACGAGCGCGACGGTGCCGGCAACAAGCCCCAATCCTAGTATGTGAAAGGTCTGGACCAGTGGAAAGACGATTTCCGACTCGCGCATCGCCGTCGCTGGAGCGGTCTCGGCAATCCAGAAAGCAAGATCATGCAGCAGGGCCATGGCTGCACCCTTTCGTCATACGCATGCCTAAATATCAGCCATTGGGCGCGCGACGGGCGGCCGGTCCTGCATCGGGTCCGCCGTCGCCGGTGGTGCCGCCATTGATGATGGTGCCATCGGGCAGGGTCACGCGCCGCGCATCGACGATCTTTGCGCCGCTCTTCGCAAGATAACCATCGACGATCAAGGTGTCGCCGATCTTGATATCGCCCTTTTTAAAACCGCGGCGCGATAGCGCGCCAGGACCAGCGCCTTCACAGGCCCAGTTGGTAAGAACGCCGTTTCGTCCCTTAACCTCGACATAGAAATAGGAATGCGGATTGGTCCATTCGATCTTGGTGAGCTTGCCGATCAGCCGGACGGGCTTTGCGGCATCATACATTGCCGAAAAGCTGTGGTGCGCGATCGCTGCGGGAGCGGTAAGTACGGTCAGGCACAGCATGGCGACAAACTTGATACGCATCGGGTCTTCTCCAGATCAGCGGACTTGCATAACAACGGTCGAAGCGGGGCCTTCCAATGGCGAGTGGCTATAAGCTTATGCCGAATGCGCAACATCCAGGGTCGCGCGATCTTCTTTTATTGCTTCGCATTGCAACAATGTCTTTCGCCTCGTCCATGGGACTATGTCGGCATGGTCGCGCACTTCCGTTTCGCCAATGACGAGGCGATGAATTTCCCGCGGCGTCCGGCCCGACAATATACTCAGAAGCCGCACATGATAGTCGCGCAGCACGCGGTCGCGCCGCAGGACGGCCCATGCCGTGCATTCGGGGAATAATCCCGCAAGGGAGATGACCGCCAGTCCTTCTTCAAGCGCATGGTCGGCCCCCATTTCCGCCAGCAGGCCGACGCCTAGTCCGTCGCGCACGGCCTGCTTGATTACGCCCGCATCGCGGACCGTATAGGCGAAGCGGGGGGAAAATCCCGCGTCGAGAAAGGTGCGGGCAATCGACAAAGGCGCGGTTTTGGACGTATCATAGGTGATCAAAGGATAACATGCGAGCGCAGGCAGGCTGATCTCGCTTTTACCATCGGCCAGCGGATGGCCGGTGGGGACCAGCGCGATCGGACTCCAGCGATAAAGCGGAAGCGCCATATCTCCGGCGGGAAGCCGGCCGTCTGTGCTGAATATACTGAGGTCCGCATCCGGATTACGCCGGGCCGCATCATCGGAATCGGCGGAAAATCCCAGTTCGATATCGACGTCCGGGAATGCGTGCCGCAAGGTGCTGAGCGCCGGCGGAAGCACATATTGCGCATGGATCTGCGTTGTCTCGATAAACAAGGCGCCGCGCTGTTCCCCTCGCTGATTGGCGACTAAGGTCCGGATATTATCGGCCTCGGCGGTAATGATCCTGGCCCGTCCGGCAATTTCTTTGCCTGCCGCTGTCAGGCGATCGAGGTTGCGGCCCCGACGAACGAACAGGTTCACCCCCAGTTGCTCCTCAAGCACCTTGAGCTGTTTGGAAAGGCCTGGTTGCGTCGCGTGCACTCTTTCCGCCGCCAGCGTGATATTGAGTCCGGAATCGACGATGGCCAGAAAATAGCGGAGCTGCGTCAACGTCATGATGCGCAGCCCCGTTTATCGCCCATGTCTATTACCCCATTCCGCCCTTATCCGGAATAGCTTTGTCTACCATTTTTACAGAGAAGTGAAGAAAGATATGTTTACGGCTGGTCCTATCGTTTATTTCTTGGTTTCATATTCCTCGGGCGACGGAGGAACATCGGGCAACGCGCCATAGCTTGCGCCACGATTGCCATCTGCGCCGATAGGTCCGGGACCGGGACCGATATGCGCGGCATCGATATTATTCTCGCTACAGGCATATTCGCTCAGGCCTTCGCGCGGCTTGCCCTGAACCCAAGTGCGTGAAAAATGGATCGGCCTGGTATAATATTTGGGATCGGTCACCACCATTTCCAGATGGACATGCGCTTCGTCCGGACGGGTCCAGCGCTCGACGACGATGGTCTCATCGCTTGTGGGGTTGGCATTTTCATCGATCCAAATCTTGCCGTCCTTGCTGTCCTGCAGCCCGCTTGTCTCGATAACGAGCGTGTCGCCCTCCCAATGGCCGATCGGGTTGCCGAAATATCGCGGCTCCTGGTCCGGATCGCGGGTGCGTCCGTCGATCGGGATAAAACGGTGGGTATTGTATAGATAGAGCACCGCAAGCCGTTTGGGCGTCTGCAATATCTCGAAAGGGAGGCCGCTCGCATTGTGTCGGGGGATACCGCCCAGGATACACAGTGCTTCTGGATCTATCGTCTTGGTCAAATTATATTCGAGCGCCGCGCGCCCTGCCGGCGTGAAGGGCAGTTGAAAGCCCGGTAGGTCCTTGCCGATGTTGCCGCCGGGCTTGCCCGGTTCGCGCAATGGCTTCCAATAGCCCGTCAGGTCGGGCTTGCCGTCCGCCGCCCGTGGAGCCGGGCGGGACGGACCTGTGAATTCTTCTCCCCTTATGCTCTGTTCGCTTTCATCAGGTCCGCTCCCCAGGGCCGGCGTCTTTTTTTGCGCTGCCAGAGGCTGCGCCAATGCGGTCAGCGCCAGCGCACCGGCGAACAGCAGGCGTCCGTAACGGATATCAGTCATCTACGTCCTCACAGCATAGGGTTGGTTTGTCCGTGGGATTAGCGTCGATCTGCGATGGCCGCGTCATGACCTTCCGTCATATCGACATGACAGGACATTCTTTTTCTCGCCGCGCGTCAGGATCAAGAGAAGGCTATTAGTGGTGCGGAGTAAGTTGTTTGTTGAGATCATCCTGGAGCCAAGCCCTCATTCGGCCTTTGCCGTTGATCGCGGTTCTGGCGGTTATTGCCTGTGGTCAGCCAGATGCTTCGCAAGATACGGGCAGGACGGATAAGGTCGAGGCTGCGGTCAAGTCACGCTGGCCCAGCATTCAGTCGGCCATGGCGGAGGGGGTCGATCCTGCCGCGGACGCTTTATGGGCGGCCGTGGGTTCGGTCGAAACCGCAACGGGAGAGAGAAAGGCCGAGCCGCATACGGACAAGGACTGGAAACAGCTTGCCGGTCATGCGAAAACCCTGGTCGACGCTGCGGGTTTTCTGGACAGCCTGCCCCCGGCGGTTACGGGCGATCAGACAAAGGTCGCCGACGCCCATATTGCAGGCACGCGTTCGCCGCAGCAGATAGACGCCGACATCAAAGGCGCGCCTGTCCGTTTCCGCGCAGCCGTGGCGGTTTTTCGTCATGCCGCCGACGATATTCAATTAGCGATCAAGGCACGGGACAAGAGCGCATTCTTCGAAGCCGGCGAGAGGCTGGATGCGGCATGCGATACGTGCCATTTCCAATATTGGCATCCGCGTGTGAAGCGTTGGACGATGCCGCCGCCCGGCCAGTTTGAGCAGTATCGGCTATGACATTGCCCGAGCTTTTCGACGCGCCAGTCATAGGCCCAACCAAATCATCTCGATACTTGGTGGCATCACGCGCGGGGCGCGCTTCTTAGCATTTTACACATCGGGCCGCTCGGCCGGATATTTTCAGCACCGAATGTCGGGGCTATAACAGGGGGTTATAATGAAGAATAGATTTGCCGTAAGGCGCGAACGCGGCCTCGCCAGCCGGGCGCTAACCGCCGCGCTACTGACGGGAAGTGCGATGATGGCGACGCAAGCCTTGGCGCAGGACGCTCCGCCATCTGCAGTCGATGAAGATGCCGCCAACATCACCGTCACGGGCCGCCGCATTTCGACCTCCGCCGTCACGATCGGCGAGGACAAGATTACCAACACGGTCGCCGTTACGCGCGAGGCGCTGCTTTCGGCACCATCGGGCATATCGGGTCTGAAAATGCTCGAAACATTACCGGGTTTCAACGTGCAGACCGACGGCGCGCTTGGACTCTATGAATTCGGCAACAGCGTTCAGACGCGCGCCTTCAATCTTGATCAGATCGGCTTCATCATCGACGGCATACCCACGGGGCGCAGCGATCCGTTCGGCGGCAGCCCGGTTTTCCGCTATGTCGACAATGAAAATCTAGCCTCTGTCGTGGCATCGGCCGGCGCGGGCGACGTCAGCTTGCCCAGCTATTCCTCACTCGGTCCGATTGTTCAGTATAATTCGATCGCTCCGCAGGACGAATTGGGCCTGTTCGTCTCGCAAGCCTTCGGCGACAATGACCTTAAACGGACTTTCATTCGCGTGAACAGTGGCAAGGTAGGACCGTTCAAGGCCTATGTCAGCCGTACCAAACTCAATAGCGACCTGTGGCGCGGCACCGGCAGCGTCGATCGCGAACATTGGGAGGCACAGCTTCACGCCGATCTGGGCGGCGACAGTTGGGCGCGGCTCAAATTCGTGTCGAACAACTTTTTCGATTATGATTCGCCATCGCTCAGCCGGGCGCAATATCTGTCCACCACCCCAGATCAGGGCGGCAAGACCGGGCGCTATCGCGGCTATATCGTCGCGCCGCCCAATAGCACGCCGGGCTTCGCGCCCAGCGTTGCTGGCATCCCCTATTCCAACACCAACTATACCTACAGCTATAATCTGGCGATCAACGTGCGGAACGATCAACTTTATGGCGGTACCGTTCATTTGGGTGTCGCGCCCGGCATATGGGCGGAAACGACCGCCTATTGGGAGGATAAGAGCGGTTATGGCGTTTCGCCTGACAGCTATGCCAACAGTTTTGGTATCTACACGGGTGAAAAGGCCGTCGGCCTTCCCGTCGTCGCGCCGCGCGGCACGCAATATGGCCGGTCCGGCGTCGGCGGAAACCGTTATGGTGTAACCAGCAAGCTGCACTTGGAAACGGGCTTTAACACGCTGGAAGCCGGTATCTGGATAGAGCAGGATAAATATCACCGGACCCAGGGGCGCTATAATACCGCCGATGGATCGCCATCAAGCGCACCTAATTTCAGCGAGACCGTGTTCCTGCGCCGCGACTATCGATCAAAACGCGACACGACCCAATTGTTCGTCAGGGATACGCTCAAATTTCTCGACGATCGCCTGGTGATCGATCTGGGTGTAAAGTCGCTCAACCTCGATTATAGCCAATTTGGCTATCGCGACTATGCGGACTATTACCGCAATATCGGCACGGCACAGGCCCCGGTCTATATCGCGGGCTATGGTCCGAAATATAATGCCGCCCACTATAAGGATAATTTTCTTCCTTTGGCCGGCCTGCTCTACAAGATCGACGGTCGCACGCAGATTTTCGGTTCCTATGCCGAAAATTACGCACTGCCCAAGGGTTTGGACGATATTTACGCTGTGACATTGGCAAACAGCGCGGGCGTCGTGCCGCAACCCGAACCGGAAAAATCGCGTAATTTCGAACTTGGCATCCGCACCAACCAGTCGCAATTCTATGCGGCGCTCGCGGCCTATTATACCAAGTTCGACAATCGCATTCAGTCGATTAGTTCGATCCTGCCCGGCACCACCAACGTAACCGAAACATTCTATCGCAATGTCGGGCGGGTGAAAGCCTATGGTCTCGAATTCACTGGCTCCTACAAGCCGGCATTCCTTAATGGCCTGGCTTATGCGAATACGAACGTCACCTATAATATCGCCAAATTCCGAGACAATATCGTAGGAACCACCACCATCCTGACGGCAGGAAAATATATTCCCGACAGTGCCAAGTGGATCGTCAGCGGCGGTGTGACGGTGGAGCCGGCGAGCTGGCTGGTCGCCAATTTCTCCGGCAAATATACCAGCAAGCGCTGGTCGACCTTCGATAATACGCCTGGGTCCAGCATCAAGGGCTTTTCCGTGTTCAGCGCCTATGCCGACATTGGTGACGGCATCACCCTGGGTCCGATCAAGGGCGTGAAAGCGCGGATCAATGTCGACAATATCTTCGACAAGGACGTGTTGAGCTTCATTTCGCCTGCCGTCACGGGGGACGGGTTGTTCCGGCCGCTTTCACCGCGTACCTTGCAATTTACGATATCTGGGGAAATCTAAGCTCATGACCCGCCGCTACCTGCTTACCGCTACCTGCCTCGCCTTGTCGCTGTCGCAGGGAGTGGCGGTGTCCGCTCAGACCGTCGTCGTGTCGAAAGAAGCTGCCCGGATTCATCAGCGCCTGCTCACCCTCGACACCCATCTCGATACGCCTGCCTCCCTCGATGTGCCAGGATGGACGATCGAGGCCGAACATGACGACGACTATACCCAGGTTGATCTGCCCCGCATGAAAAAAGGTGGCCTAGATGGCGGCTTCTTTGCCATCTACACGCCCCAGGGTCCGCTGACGTCCGAAGCCTATCGCAAGGTTCGCGATTTCGCCATCATGCGCGGCGTTTCGATTCGCGAAATGGTCGCGGCCGACCCGGCCAACTTCACATTGGCGACCAAGGCATCCGATGCGGCCAAAATCGCCGCGACCGGCAAGCGCATCGTGTATATGTCGATCGAGAACGCCTATCCGCTGGGCGAGGATGTCAGCCTGATCTCGCTCTTCTACAGCTTGGGCGTACGTGTGTCCGGCTTTGCCCATTTCGCCAACAACCAGTTCGCCGACAGTTCGACCGACCCCAGCAAGACCTATAAATGGGGTGGCCTCAGCCCGCTCGGCAAGCAATTGCTGGCGGAAATGAACCGGCTTGGCATCGTGCCGGACGCCTCGCACAGCTCCGACGGTGTGCTGGACGATCTGCTGAAGCTGTCGAAAAGTCCGGTCCTGCTGACCCATTCGGGTTGCAAGGCGATCTACGACCATCCCCGCAATATCGATGACGATCATCTGCGCACGCTGGCGGCCAAAGGCGGCGTCATCCAGATGAACGCCTATGGCGCCTACCTCCGCGCGATCAAGCCCAACCCGGAGCGTGAGAAGGCACTCCGCGCGCTGTTCGCCACGCGCGGCGAAGGCAAGGCGACCGCTGCCGAGCGCAATGCGCTGATCGCGAAGCGCAAGCAGATCGACCGTCTCTATCCTGACACCGACAAGCCCAATTTCGACGATTTCATGAAGCATCTGCTCCATGCCCTGAAAGTGGCTGGCCCCGACCATGTCGGCATTGGACTGGACTGGGATGGCGGTGGCGGCGTCAAGGATATGGAGGATGTTCGCGCCATACCCAGGATCACCGCAGCCTTGCTTGCGGCCAGCTATAGCGAAGCCGATCTCCAGAAAATCTGGTCCGGCAATGTTTTACGCGTGCTGGCGGCAGCCGAAGCCGTAGCCGGACACTGAACGTCCGGAGACCGGCATGATTCGCGAAATATTGAAGATGGGGGATCCCAGGCTGCTACGTGTAGCCAAGCCCGTCGCCGATATTGATGACGTCGCGCTGAAAGCGATCATCGCCGACATGTATGAGACCATGCAGGCAGCAAACGGCGTTGGCCTGGCGGCGCCCCAAATCGGTATCGATCTGCGCCTGATGATCTTTGGCTTTAACGCGAACCCGCGTTATCCGGATCAATTGCCGGTGCCTGTCACGACGCTCATCAATCCCTGGCTGGACATAGTGACGGGAGAAATCGAAGAGGGTTGGGAAGGCTGCCTTTCCGTGCCTGGCATGCGCGGCATGGTCCCTCGGGTGACGCATATACGCTATGGCGGCATTCTGGAAGACGGCAGGGTTCTTGTGCGGGAGGCCACAGGTTTTCACGCGAGGGTCTTCCAGCACGAGTTCGACCACCTAAACGGCATTCTCTATCCGCAGCGCATCACGGATATGGCCCGGTTCGGTTTCATCGATGCCTTGTTCCCAGAAAGCGACCTCGCTGCACTGGAAGCAGAATGATCCGCAAAGCAATATGATAATGAAGCGCGGACCGGCTTAATGGGATTAAACCGGTCCGCTCCAGTCATGGTAGGCGAGCGACCATCAAAGCTTAATGGTTAGCCTGCTGTAATAATAACCTCCGTTGATGCCGAATGGCGACCAACTGTCGGTCAGGGCCACGCCGTTACCACCCCCGACTAACCCGGCAGCGTAGGTTACCGGATTGATTTTGGTCGGGAATATATTGAACAAATTGCTGCCGCCAATGGAAATTTCAACCCGATCGGTGATCGCATAATGAATATCCAGATCAACGATAAATTTCGTTTTCAATATGTTATCGACGAAAACACTGTTGCCTCCACCGTCGACCGCGACCCGCGACGGCCCATAGAGCGTCCCCCTGAGGTCAATTGTCCACGCGTCCTTGCGGAACAGATTGTCGAGCGAAATCTTATATTTTGGCGACGCCGTTTCAAGATAAGAGATTGCGTTCGGGTCAAGATAGCTTTGCCCGGAAGCGGCGATTTGCGGGGAGGGCGTGAAAATCTTTGTGAGCTTGGTCTTGTTGTAATTTCCCGTCAATGCCAGGTTGAGCGAGGCCGAACCGGGAAGCGGCACTGCGTAATTGACCACGAGTTCCGCACCGCGCGTGCGACTGTTCACTCCGTTGACAAATGTCGTCACCGATGTCGATGTGACCGTCGGGTCAATAATATTGCCATTGGCGATAATGGCGTCCGTCACCGCCTGCGAGCGAACGGTCTTTACGCCGCCTATCGTCTGTAGCCCATAAATACTGCCGGTGCTGACGATCCGGTCACGGATGGCGATCTGATAGAAATCGAGCGTGGCACTAAGCCGCGATACCGGCTTGAACGCGATGCCAGCACTGAGGTTCGTCGACTTTTCCGGTTTAAGCCCACTAAAGCCAAGCAAACGCGCTGCTGCGCTGTTTGCTGGCAAATTCACACCCGCAGATGTCGGTGATACCTTAGTGGCCGAGTAAAATTCCTCTGCGAGCGTAGGCGCGCGAAACCCGGTACTGACCGTGCCGCGTAAGGCGAAGGTGGAGTTGAAATCATAGCGTGCGGTCAGCTTGCCGACTTTTGTGTCGCCAAAGTCGCTGAAATGTTCGAAGCGTCCGGCAGCATCGAGCTGTAGATTTTCGACAGGCTTGAGCGCAAGATCGAGATAAGCGGCGACGTTGCTGCGCCGATGGGTGCCGGCATCGGTGAGTGCAAAGCCGGGATAGGCCTGAACCCCAGTCTTGTAACGGGATGCAGGATCACCCGCCCTTATGCCGTAGCTTTCACGCCGATACTCGCCACCGAACGCGACGTTCAGCGGACTTGCCAATCCGACATCATATTCCCGGCTGACGTCGAGCGTGTTGCTCCATTGGCTGGCCGTGAAATCCCCGACATGGAAGTCGGTAGGACTGGTTCCCGTATCGGCAATGAGCGAGGTGTTCGCCGAGTGAATATTGTTGATCCTGTTGATATCTTTCCCGTAGGTCGAGGCTAGGTCCCAGTGCCAATTTGCCAAGTCTCCACGAATGCCGCCTGTGAACGAAAGATCATCTTCCTTGTCGGTGAGCACAGGCGAAAACCCGTTTGGCCAAAGTTTCGGAGCTATGCTCGGGAAGCGATAATTTTGTCGGGACTGACCTAAACGATGGCCATAGCTGCCGAACGAATAGAGTTCGACACCGCCAAGATCGGCTCCAGCATTATAGCTCAGGACGGAAACTTCATATTTGGAGTCGCCAAAAATATGATTGAGATGCGGGTATCCAGGAATAAGCGGCAGGGCTGGATTTGCACGATTGGTCGGGGTGAAGAAACGCTGATCGTCGCCTCCCCGATCGCTATAATCATGATAGCGATGTTCGGCGGTCAGGTTCACAAAGGCTGATGACGAGCCGAAACCGATATTAGCGGATCCGGCGAATGTCTCACCGTCGCCTTGGCCATAGGCACCCCCGGTTACCGAGATCCGTCCGCCGCTATCATCCTTGTTCAGGATGATATTGATAACGCCCGCAATGGCGTCAGTGCCATATTGCGCAGCCGCGCCGTCGGTCAACACTTCGACATGGTCGATTGAGGCCACCGGAATGAAGGTGAGGTCGGCTGACGCCGCTCCGACAAAGCCACCAGTCGCACTAACCGTGAGATTGGACGAGCCGTGACGACGCTTTCCGTTGACCAGAATGAGCGTGTGGTTGGAACTCAGGCCGCGCAATCGCGCCGAGAGTTTCAGGTTGCTGGCGTCGCCACCGAATGCCTGGGCGGTTAGCGAGGGAATGGCCTGATTCAGCGCCTGGATGAGATCCGGCCGTCCGACCCGTTGAAGAGTGCCGCTATCGATCAGTTCGATCGGAGCCGGACTGTCAGCGGCACGCAGCCCCGTAAGACGCGTGCCTGTGACGATCAGGGCCGGGCCGTCGTCGGACGGCGCATCTGGTGCCGGCTCTATCGCGTAAGCGGATGCGGACGAAAGTGTAGAAGCCAACAGAGCGGCACGAAAAATAGTAAGTCTGGTCAAATCAATTCCCCCTTAGTATTCTTAACCTTTCTGGATTTCTCCAGAACGCCTTCCTGCAAAGGCACATATCGAACCAAGTTAGCTCAGGCTCGCGTCGCCCGAATGTGGGCAGTAGCGAGACCCTTGGGATCGATAGGGCAATACCATAGTTTTCTAGTAGGAATTCAATTCAACAAAACTTTCCAAAGGAAAATAAATTTTATTAAGACAATGTATAATGAAATTAATAATTATATATAACAATATTCTAATGAGTTAGAAATAAAAGATTTTCAAAAATCTTGATTTCAGATCAAGTATGCAAATAAGTTATTTGGTAATTAATAATTATTATTTGCAATTATGTGCTAGGTTATTTTTGGTTATAATAGTTGCGGTGTCTATGTGCTGCTATTGACACATAGTTTTCCTTCCTCCGCTGCCCCTTGTCAGCTCTTGTCCTGATCACGAAAGTTTTCATGGCATCCCTTGCAGGTTTTGCCCACATTCGCTGTCGCCGCCTTTATCGCGTCGAGATTGCCCTTGGCTGCAGTTCCGGCATAGCGTGCCGATGCGTTTGCAAAGTCGGACCGCTTGGCATTGAAATCTGCAATGTTTTTCCAGATTGCTCCATTGGCGGCGGTCTGCAGGCCCTGACCAGCCCCGGTGTTGGCAGGAAACCAGTTTTCGCGCTTTTGCTGTTGGCCTAACTTGGTAACAATAGATGCATTCGCCTTGATCACGGCCAGATCCGGAGCGGACAATTTCAATTGGTCGTTGATCGCTTTGAAAGCCTTGCCCAAATCCTTGTAATGCGCCTGCCGTGCGACAATGACGTCATTGGCGGCACCGGCGATCGCGGCAGAGCCGGCAAGCATCATCATCAGTATCGGCAATGCTTGCGTGATGCGTTTATATTGCAATGTATATCTCCTTGGTCTTAATAATATTACGAGTTGCCTGATCTCGATGCAGATACCGGAGCTGATCGTCAGCCATGGCACACGACGGTCCAGACTATGGTGGCAATAACAGCCACCGCGATGATGGCATGCCACCAGCGGCCGAAATGAAGCGGGTCGATTTCTCCGTTCAACCACTTTCGCCCGGTTAGCATCGGACCGATCAGATTGTCGCGCTTGGCGAGCAGGTAAAACAATATTGCGGCAAGATGGATAGCCACGAGGATCTGTAACGCTTTGAATATGCTGCCATGCCATTCCGACAGGATTCGGCTCGTATCGAAGCTCACAAGCGACGACAGCGGCCCGGACTCGAGCCCGTCGATATCCGTCACGAAAAGTCCGAGAATGCACTGGGTTAGCAGCAGCCCGAGAAGAAGAATAACGGCGAGCGCTCCGATGGGATTGTGACCGACAAGCGTGGAAGGGTCGCGATGCCTGAGCGTACGGGCATAACGGGCAATATCGGCCGGCCCTTTAAGGAAGTGCCTGAAGCGTGCGGTCGTGCTACCTGCAAATCCCCAATAGATCCGGAAGAGAACGAGCGTCAGCAGAGCGTAGCCGGCATAACGATGCCATTGCAGATTAGTGCGATGCGTATACCAGGATGCAACAAAAAGCAGCGCGATTATCCAGTGCACGATGCGGACCCATGCGTCCCATATAATCACCTTTCTGAAACGAGGTGTTAAGCCGCTGACCGTTGCCATCTGCACGACTCTCCAATTAGTGCGGGTCGATCCCCAAGTCGTGTTGACCGATTTATTTAAGCGTTTTGAGATGTTCGATGATCGCCGCCCGCTCTGCAGGATCAGGCGAATTAATGTCCATTTCGGCACCAGGGGCAAAAGCCTGTGGATTGGCGAGATAGGTATCCAGCATTTCCGGAGTCCAAATCCCGCCCTTTGCCTTCAAAGCGTCCGAATAAAGAAAGTCCTTCCGACTGGCGGCTGACTGGCCGATAACACCGATCAGTGATGGTCCGAGACCACCGTCGCCATCACCGTTCAGCCCGTGGCAGCGCGCGCACCTGTTTTCGAACAATACCGCCCCATGCGAGCGTGTATCGGTACTCGGCGCTCCCACCGCGGCGATCGCGAAAAGCAGGGATACGCCGCCAAGCGCCACGAAACTCCAACGCACCAGAACACTCCAAAATCCGCTCGTCCTCGCGCAGTCGCAAGTCCATCGTTCAACGCAGGCAAGGGCGAAGTAAGCCTTGCCAGACTTGCTTCGCCCTGATTTGCTTATTTGAGCGCAATTTCCTTAACCGCATTCGGCGTCACTTGGGCGGCAACATTGGTTCCGGGCTTTTCTGCCAGCAGTTGTTCGATGCGGCTGGTGAAATCCTTTTGAAGTTGCGTGTTGAACTCGCCACTTGCAGGTGATGCGAAGCCTGAATGCACCGCATTGACCTTGCCATCGCGGCCGATGAAGACGGTCGCCGGCCAAGTGTCTAGGTGATTAAGCTGCGGTACCTTTTCCCACATCTGTGCTGGCGAACCTGCCTGCAAATAGGTGTATTCCACGCCATATTGCTTCACAAAAGCTTTTTGCCGCTTGAGCGTCTCCTGCTGCTCGGGTTCTTCAAAATTCAGCGCAACGATGGCGAGACCCTTATCGCGATATTTCTTGTCGAGCTGGACGAGATACTGCGCCTCGTCATGGCAGTTGGGACACCAGGTGCCGGTAACCACGGCGAGAACGACCTTACCCTTGAAACGCGGGTCTTCGTTTGAAACAAGTTTGCCGTCATTGTCAGGGAAATTGAATTTGAACACGTCGTTTGCGTTCGCGACCGTCGTGTGTCCCAAGAAATCTTCCGGCTGCGCAAAGCCCTTAGCCCTGGCGACATCGGGCCGATAGGCAACCAGCGTCTTCGCATAGCGACCGTCCGGCGCTGCATCGTTGCCATATTCACCGCCGGCTGGCTTCGCGCTGACGGCGGCAGTCGCAGTTCTAGGACGTTCGGCTCCCTGCTGAATCTCAAGGGTTCCATCGGCCTTGGGGGTCACTACGATGACCCCTGGGCGGCTGCCGTCAAAGTGGCTGAGCACCCATTTGCCGTCCTTGAAATTGCCCGTATGAGAGCCGGTGTCCCCATCGATGCGCAGAATCGACGCGGCAACTTCCGCCCCGCGCTGTTGCACGATCAGACGGAATGCTTTCTCACCCTTGGATGAGGGTGAGGCCAAGGGAATTTCCCATGTGCCAGCGATCGACGGTGCCTGCACGGCTGCGACTGGCGCATCGACATGGCGCGTAGCGTGGAAGCCGTAATTGGCGCTTGCTTCGCGATTCTGTGCGATGACTGTGCCATTGAGCTGGCCGCCTTCGAGCTTGGCGTTGATTGTCGTCAGATAATGATCCGCGTTCAGCACCAGATTGCCATTCTGGAAAGTGGCGCTTGTCGTCCCGTCATAGGGATTAAAGCCATCATAAAACACGCCCTGAAGCGCCGCACCCTCACCCTTGATATCGAGGCGGAAAGGAATATCGACACCATCGCGTGTCAGAACTGCATCCCATCGGCCAGCGACGGCGCTGGACCCGGCATCGGCGGCGATTGCGGAGGCGCTGGTGAGCAGGGCGGCAGCGAAGCTTATAGCCTTAATGGTTTTCATTGATGATCTCCAATCTTTGATAGGGGGTTGTAACAAGGTCATATCGTCGATTTTTTCTTTGGGCTGATCGCCTCCACTGCAACACGCAGCCGATTGGACCGAGCATAGGTTCGCCACTCGGCGGGTAAGCCTGCCTTGGTTTCGAGCAGGATAGAGAGGATCGCTTGGCGATCCCGGTCGGAGAGGTTCGAGAAATCCTCGCTCCGGTCTTGATTGGTCAGAACTTGGAAAAGGCGATGATAGATATATGTTTTGGCCGGCTCCGGAATGGCATCGAACGCCGAGGAATAAATGAGATAGCTGCAGGGATAGCGGAAAATCCGGTCGTGCAAGTCGAAGTCCCTTAGAGAACGACCTTTTGAATCGCGTAGTCCTTGGGCGGCGAATTCACGCGCGAACGCCGATGATGCGATGGCTTTCCGGCGGTCTAAACCCCCGAGCGGTGTCTCGCCGGCGAACAGCAGATAACGAAGCAACTGCTCGGCGGGCCGCTTGATTTTCTCCTGGGCATCTTCAGGCAATGCTGCGAGTGCGGGTGAATTACCGGACACGGATGCAACTTGGGTCGTGCCCCCACCTTGCATGAGCGTGTAGAGCGCGATCCTCGTCTGATAGTTGGTCAGGGTGATCAGGTTGTGCAATTGCGTCTGGTGTCCAAGCACCAGCAGAGATACCTGATCACTGGTCGGAACCAGATAAGCCGACGCGTCGAAAGACTTTTCCACCGGACCAAGCTTGGGCAGGGGAGGATCCGCCTGTATATTGCTAGCGGTCGTTGAAGGAGCGGCTGAATTGGCCATCGTTGCAGAAGCCAGCGCGCCGGTCACATACCAACCGCCCCAGCGTTCCTTGAGCGGGCTTTTCTGATCGGTGACATATTGAGGCGTGCGCGGCGTCAGATTTCCCGTCTGCGAAGGATATACCGAGCGCAGGAGCACGCCGGGAACCCCGCGGGTGCCAGCCGCGATATGGCATTGCGTGCAATCCAGCTCGGCACGCTGGAAAACCGGCTTATCTGTTTTTTGATCGTCCAGCAGATAGAAAATAGCACCCTGCATAGGATCAAAGGAGACGACTTCGACCGTTTTTCCTTGATGGACAGAACCGACATATACATCGTCGTTATAATAAAGCGCACGGGGGTGATCGGCCGAGATTTTCGTAAACTGAAAGCTGGTCTTGGAAAATACGAGCGTTTGCGAACTGACCGGTATCTTCAGTGCCTTCAGAACGGATTTCAGATAACCGCCGTCCTTGTCATAGACGAGCTTGACCTTTCTCTGATCCAGTTGTTTTTGAAGCAAGGCAACGGGATCGCTCAAATCCTGCGATCGATAATTGATCGGTGCGTCGCTATAGGGAACATAACCCTGATTGCGGACCGCGATCTGCGCTTCTGCAGGTGCGGTCAGATATTCGGTCAAGATAACGCTGCCCAAAACAAGCAGGCTGACGGCAAGCGAAATTGGGCCGGCAAAAGTCGCGACCCTATGGCGGGGCAGATGTCCCTCAGGCCCTAGCGATCCCAGCGGAATCGACATGATTCAGGACTCCGCCCGAATGTCGACCGGCGCGCTCAGGCGAACCGTTTTAGGGGGCGCACATGTACGGCCATCGCAGGATTGATAGCGCACATTGATCGGGACCAACTGACGCCCAGGCGTAAGCCCCGCGCGCAACCTGACCGACACAGTCAGATTGATAGTGCCTATATAATAGGGCGTCACACTACGAAAGGCCGGGTCATAGGCGACCGTTGGACGATTGCCCGCAGGCGAACCATCGGCGAGCGCGACATCGTTTTTCTCGACCGAGACTATAAGCGGCGTCGGCCCTGTGGGCGATTGCTTCAGTGCATAGACGTGCCAGCCTTCACGGATCGACCCACGGAGATTGATAACGGCACGACGCGCATTCCTGGAAACCGTGACCGGAGAAGGCGCCCATGAAACAGTCGCGCCCGCTTCGCCCGCGCCCGCCTGTTTGCTCGAAACCTGAGCTGATACCGCCCACGGCAGGCCAAGGCCGACAAGGCCCAGCGCAACATATCGAGCCAGTCGCGAGCGCCCCGCCCACGCGCCATCTCCGGCTGGCAAAAGAACCCCTGTTAGACCCGTCACGTAAACCTCCGGCTTCTTGAGCACGCACGTCACAATCTGTTGACCGTAACAGCGCTGACCGCTGCGATGGGCGACCCTCAATTCCATTATGTGTCGATCAATACCGGACTTTCTAAATGATGCCCGATAGAATTCCTACTAAGTCTATTAGTTTGGTAGTATTTGAGTCAATACCAAAATTTAACATCTTATCAGAGTTTTATGGCGTGATGAGACAGGCTCATATTCTCATCTGCCTGAATCGAGGCGGCGCCACGCATAGTGCAAGACCGACAGATCGAAGATTGGCGCTGTCTATCCATGCGTTTGTTTTATCAGAGTGGCTGACTGCGGCGCGTCGCGATGCTAGGGTGCGACATGCTGTCCCAAAGAACGCGTTATGCCTTGCGTGCCCTGCTTCATATGGTCGCGCAGGGTGATGACCGCTGTATCCACGTGACTGAGCTGGCCCATACACAATCCATTCCGAGAAAATTCCTCGAACTGATCATGTCCGACCTTAAGCGGATAGGTCTTGTGACGAGCAAGCGTGGCCGCAGCGGCGGCTATATTCTGGCGCGGCCCGCAAGCGACATCATGTTTGCCGAAGTCATCCGAGCGATGGACGGCCCGATAGCGCTGGTTCCCTGTGCCTCGAAGAATTTCTATTCCCGTTGTGAGGATTGTCATGACGAGGAGACCTGCGCTATCCGCAAGGTCATGGCGGAGGTGCGCAACAGCGCGCTTGCGATTCTGGAGAATACCTCGCTCGCGGCGGCGGCGGGCATAGAGGTCGGCGCGGGCTAACATGCTGGTGACCCCTACGGGAATCGAACCCGTGTTTCAGCCGTGAGAGGGCCGCGTCCTGACCGCTAGACGAAGGGGCCTTGGGCCGCATGTCGCGCGGCCGGCAGGAGGCGCGTTTACGGGGGCGGGGGCGGGGCGTCAAGCGTCGACATGGCTGACAGGCGGAACGGCGTGGCGGTGGTGGTGTTGGACGTGGCGCGCTTAGCTTTGCATATTTCCCGCACATAGAGTATCGATGTTGCTCAATGGCGTATTATTATTATAACAAGCTGATCCTCGGGAGCGGACAGGCCGGGGCGGGTGCGTGGGGCGGGCGCGGCGTCCGTGGCTTTGCCGTTCCGGCCTTTTTCGCCGATCCGATATTTTCCACCGGCCTGGCCTTTTCCGTCAGAGCGGCGTCGGCCATCGCGACGGCGGCGTCGAGCGGGCCTCGGGCGGCGCGCAGGAGGGCAAGCTCGGCCTCTATGGCGCGAGCGTCGATACAGGCGGCGGCGACCGCGTGCGGGCCGCGCGGAATGGCCGATCGATCGAACCAGGGCATGTCGATCGCGTCCCAGTCGAGCGGCCCGCCAAAGCGCGCGTCATTGGCGGCGATCATGTCGCGATCGGCGATGCGATGCCGGTGCTCCATATCGCGTCCGATCTGGAGCTGATTGCCCAGCGCGCGCAACGCCGCCATCATCACGCTGTAATCGCCGACAAAGACGCTATCGCCTTTCTCCTCGGCGGCATGTGCCGCCTGCACCTGCTTCATCGCTTCGCCGAGTGCGGTATCCAGCCCGATTTCCAGCGCCCAGTCCCATGCGGCGGCGAAGCTTTCCGCTCCCGCGCGCTGCCGCAACTGATAGGCCGAACGCGGCGTCCGGCCCACGCTGCGCGCCGACGCCGCGACGACGCCGTTCCGCGAGAGCATGGCGATGAAGGCGATCTGCGTGGCCGGGTTCCACCCGGTGGCGGAATTGCGCCGGAGCGGGACGGGGGTGAACAGGAGCAAATTGTCAGGGTCGCGCGCGGGCGGGGCGGGGGATTTGGCTTTGCGGGTCATGGCGCGAGGGTGGCATAAGGCGGGGTGTGTAGGACAGGGGATTTTTGGAGGATGGGCCGGGTTGCGCCAATTGTCGCCGTCCAGCGGGTAATTTCTGTTTCCTGGAAGCGGTCATTCGTTCAGGTTTAGGCGTTAGAAAAGCAGACGGTCGGCCGTACCACCAGTTGTTGCCGGTCCCACTGGTATCTCTGCTTTCTGATTGCAGCAGTTCGCGGCCGGTGCAATCAAGCTGCATGGACACGACAATCTACATGCCGCTGCTAAATGAAGGCACTGTCGTCTGGCGGCCGATCGTTGCGACCGCCCTTGGAAACAGTCGCTATAGCTTTACCGGCGTGCCATCCAATGACGAGGAATGGGCGTTCGCTAGCGACACCATAGTGATGGTGGATGGCGACGGACGGATCATCGGAGAAGTAACAGATTAAGGTGTAAATCGTGGCACATAAAGCGAATAAGACCCTGCTCCGAGGTGTCCCAGCCTTCACTGGCTCGATCGACGCGAAAGTGCCTGCCGAGAACGTGGAGTTGACCCACTACCTTACCGAGACCGGCAGATGGGTGGCGTACAGCAAGGCGACAGACGGCCGCGTTTTCTTCGGGGATGGTGCGACAGAGCCGTTGGCGCGACGTGCAGCGGGATTGCGTACACTTGCTCACCTGAAGGGACGGGCATCCGGTGAGGTCGAAGGGCTATCAGCAGAGGAAATGAGAAATGCGCGGGAGGAGCTCGCACGCGAATTGGCGCAGCTTCACGTGCTGGTGACGAGCAGCAATCTGCTATTCCCAACTGGCTATCCAAAGGAAGTAATCCTGACCGAGTTGAGGGCAACTCGTGATATCGTGCTCGCGACTGATGAGCGTGGGTTGATTGCGCGATGGACGCTGCCGACGCTCCTCTTTCTCGCAGGCGGCTTTGCCAACGGCATCATCGGCAAGGGCGCAGAGAAGTCACTTGAGCTTTTGGCAAAGCTATTAGCCGGTTAGGAGGGTGATACCGGCCGGTCAGAAGTCGAGAGCTGCTGTTCCGCTTGCCACCCTTGCCGGGCGACGTGCGGGCGATAAAGCGTTTGCCGAAAGCGGACAGTACAAAATCGACCAATCACTGACGCCAACACGGCCTTTGCAGCGGCCCCGAAGCCGACACTCTAAAACCCGATAGTTGCGCCATATAAACCGAACAACGCGAAACCACCGAAGAACGCAATGTTGCCCCAGTATGCGATCGGCTTGGTCACGCGTCCAGGTATCGCCGCATTTCCGGGCATATTGTAGTTGGCCGCGAAAACCAAAACGAGAAGGCTACATAAGACGAAAAGACCTAAACCTGTCCACTGCGCGTTCGTGATCATGCCTAACTCCTTCCCGCCTTATGCACTTTCGACGTCCGCTTTCCATCGATATTCGCCAACGAACCGCCAGTCCGCTTACACCCATCCCGGCGATTTGGCCGGGTCAAAGGCGTGGCGATTCGCGCCGGTGCTACCGGTCCGGTCTATATCCGCATGAAATCGAATGCGAGAACGGCGCTGACTGGTGGTTAGCTGCCATTGGCATGCGATGGTGAGTGTGCCACTTTAGCAGTATGTTGATGATCCGTTTGGCAGTGCTCGCGCTAGTGGTTCTCGGTTCATCAAGGGTCGAGGCTAGGCAGCTCGCATCTTCAGGAAATGTGGTGCTTTTCGAAGCGCGCGACGGAGAGGCCGAAGCCAGGGCCGAGCTTGCGGCACGTAAGCCTCTCAAACTTTATAGCCATGTTTGGAACACCCGCGGCCCGGGGTTCCGCACACCCGGTCTGATAGACTGCGATCCGCGCATGACGGGGGGCGAGAAAGCAGGTTCGGTATTCGTCGACATCCCTGAAGCCGCGTGGGCAGAGGCAACACCATTTCCACCGCACTTTGATGCAGCAGTGCACTTCGCTTCGCGCTTCAACAAAACCGTGTTCTCGACACGGCGAGCGGAGGTGCTCCAAATTTGCCCAAAGGCTCGCCTCGATGGCTCAAGGTGACGTCCGCTGTTGGTCGATGGGCGACAGTCAGCTATTTCCGCCCACGATCGTGTCGCCTGCGCTAAAGACGACCGGCGGCTATCCTCTCTTACCCGCCGGTAAGCCGACATTCCGAAATCGGCCAGATGTGATCGTTCAACCCATCTCCAGCCACCCGTCTCTATCTCAAGCCGCGACCTTCCGCCGCTCCGCCAGTTCGTCGTTCAGCATCTCGGCCAGCAGGAAGGCCAGCTCCAAACTCTGCGCGGCGTTGAGGCGGGGGTCGCAGTGGGTGTGGTAGCGGTCGGCGAGGCCTTCGTCGGTGATGGCGATCGCGCCGCCGGTGCACTCGGTGACGTTCTGGCCGGTCATCTCCGCATGGATGCCGCCGCCGAAGCTGCCCTCCGCGCGGTGGACGGCGAAGAAGCCGCGCACTTCGGCGAGGATGCGCTCGAACGGACGGGTCTTGTAGCCGTTCGCGGCCTTGACGACATTGCCGTGCATCGGGTCGCAGGACCAGACGACCGGATGGCCTTCGCGCAGGACCGCGCGGACGAGTTTGGGCAGACCGGCCTCGATCTTGTCATGACCATAGCGGGTGATGAGCGTGATGCGGCCGGCCTCGCGCGCGGGGTTCAGCGTGTCGAGCATCTTCAGGAGGGCGTCCGGCTCCAGGCTCGGGCCGCATTTCAGGCCGATCGGGTTGCCGATGCCGCGCAGATATTCGACATGGGCGGACCCTTCGAAGCGGGTGCGGTCGCCGATCCAGAGCATGTGCGCGCTGGTGTCATACATGGCGCCGGTGGTGCTGTCGCGGCGGGTCAGCGCCTGCTCATAGGGGAGAAGCAGCGCCTCGTGGCTGGTGTAGAAGCTGGTGCCGCCAAGCTGGGGCACGGTCTGCGGATTGATGCCGCAGGCGCGCATGAAATCGAGCGCTTCGCCGATGCGGTCGGCCATCGCCTCGAACTTGGCCGCCCAGGGGCTGCGGCCCATGAAGTCGAGCATCCAGCCATGGACGCGGTCGAGGCTGGCATAGCCGCCGGTCGAGAAGGCGCGGACCAGGTTGAGCGTGGCGGCGGACTGGTTGTAGGCGCGCACCATGCGCTGCGGATCGGGCGCGCGGCCTTCCGCGGTGAAGGCGATGTCGTTGACATTGTCGCCGCGATAGCTGGGCAATTCGACGCCATCGATCGTCTCGGTATCGGCCGAGCGGGGCTTGGCGAACTGGCCGGCCATGCGGCCGACCTTCACGACCGGCAGCTTGCTGGCGAAGGTCAGGACGACCGCCATCTGGAGCAGCACGCGGAAGGTGTCGCGGATATTGTCCGGGTGAAATTCCGCGAAGGACTCCGCGCAATCGCCGCCCTGCAGCAGGAAGGCTTCGCCGTTGACGACCTTTGCGAGTTCCGCCTTCAGGTTGCGCGCCTCGCCCGCGAAGACGAGTGGGGGATAGGTGGCAAGCTGCGCCTCCGCCGCGGCGAGGGCCGCCGCGTCGCTATAATGGGGCATCTGAAGCCCCTTATGGGTCCGCCAGCTATCGGGCGTCCACTGCGCAGCCACGGTCATCATCCTCCATTCAAACAGGCGGGCGATATGGGCGCAAGTGAATCGGAAGGCAAGAGTGCTGGTTTCAGGGGCATTGGCTCACAGGGTCAGCTTCCATTCCCAGCGCAGCGGATCACCGTCCATCACCTCGACCCCCTTGGCGAGCAGCGTGTCGCGGATCGTATCGGACAGGGCAAAATCCCTGGCGGCGCGGGCGGCCTGGCGGTTGTCGAGTTCGGCCTCGATCTCTTCCGGCGTGATGACGGCGTTTTTTGGGGTGAGGCGGAGGTCGGCGCGAGTGAGCGCGAGGAGGTTGAGGCCAAGCGCCTGGTCGAAGGCGGCGATCAGGCAGAGCTTCTCGTCGACCGGCACTTTCTTGAGGGCGACGGCTTCCTCCAGCAGGGGGAGCAGGCGGGGCGTCATCAGGTCGTCGGCCAGCGCCGCGTCGAACTGGTCGGCGAGGGGGGCAAGCTTCGGGTGGAGATTGGCGAGCAGGAAGTCGAGGCTGGGCGATTGCCAGGTGATGCCCTCGGCCCGCGCCTTCAGAGCCTCCACCGCCATGACGAGGCGCTTGAGCCGGGTGAGCGCGCCGCCCAGCGTTTCCGGCCCGAACTCCAGTTCGCTCCTATAATGCGCGCCGAGGCAGAGCAGGCGATAGGCGAGCGGATGCACGCCGGCGTCGATCAGCGAGAAGAGGGTGGTGAAGCCGCCCTTGCTCTTCGACATCTTGCCGCCGCGATCCACGAGGAAATTATTGTGCATCCACCAGTTGGCGCCGCTATGCCCGGTGCAGGTGAAGGCCTGGTTCTGCGCGATCTCGTTCGGGTGATGAATCTCGCGATGGTCGATGCCGCCGGTGTGGATGTCGAACTGTTCGCCCAGATATTTGATCGACATGACCGAGCATTCCAGATGCCAGCCCGGCGCGCCCTTGCCCCAGGGCGAATCCCATTCCATCTGGCGCTGCTCGCCGGGCGGGGATGCGCGCCAGATCGCGAAGTCGGAAGCATGGCGCTTGCCCGCGACGGGATCGATGCGGGACTCGCCCTCATCGGTTTTGTGCCGCGCCAGCGCGCCATAATCGGGCACGGTGCTGCTGTCGAAATACAGGCCGGTGTCGAGCTGGTAGCAATGCCGGTCCGCGATCTTTTCGGCGAAGGCGATCATCTCTTCGATATGATCGGTGGCGACCGACCATTTGCTCGGTTCGAGAATGTTGAGCGCGGCGATGTTCGCCTTGAACGCCTGTGTATAATGCGCGGCGATGTCCCAGATGCTTTTGGCCTGCGTGCGCGCCGCCGCCTCCATCTTGTCGTCGCCCGCGTCGGCATCGCTGGTCAGATGGCCGACATCGGTGATGTTGATGATATGGGTGACGTCCAGCCCCTTCCACAGCAGCGCGCGGCGCAGCGTGTCGGTAAAGACATAGGCGCGCAGATTGCCGAGATGGGCGTAGTTGTAGACGGTCGGCCCGCAGCTATAGACGCGCGCCGTGCCGGGGACGATCGGCGCGAACGGCGCGACCGCGCGGGTCAGGCTGTTGAACAGGCGCAGGGGGGCGGTGCGATGGGTTTCGGGATCTGGGGTGTCGGTCATGCCGAGGGGAATGATGCGATTGGTCGATGAGGTCAACCGGGCGTTGCGAGAACGATTATTGGGGACTATATAAGGACTATATTCAGTCCATCGAGGTCGTCATGCGCTATTCCGCTTCCGTCAAACCCATCAGCTATCTGAAGGCCAACGCCGCCGAAGTGCTGCGGGATCTGACCGAGCGGCGCGAACCGATGATCATCACGCAAAATGGTGAGGCCAAAGCGGTTTTGCAGGATGTGGCATCCTTTGAGCAAGGGCAGGAAACGGTTGCGTTGTTGAAGCTGCTGGCGATTGGCAATCGGGATATTGAAGAAGGCAGGACCAGCCCGGCGCGCAGCGTCATCAAGAGGTTGAAAGCCAAGGCCGGCTGATGGCTAAAGCCCCATTCGAGTTTTTGCTGACGCAGGGTGCCGAAGCCGATCTGGAAGCATTATATACTCATATTGCCGAAACACGGTCGCCTACCGAGGCGAATGCGCTTCTGGATGCGCTGCTCGAGAAAATCCTGCTGCTTGAAACATTCCCGTTGCGCGGCGCGGTGCCGAAGGAGCTTGACGCATTGGGCATCCGAACATTCAGGCAAATCCTGCTGCCACCCTATCGGTTGATCTATCGCATCATCGGTCAGCAGATATTCGTGTCGGTCATCGCGGACGGGCGACGCGATATGCAGGCTTTGCTGGAACGGCGCATTCTGGGCGCGCGCTAGGCGCCAACAGGGTCAATCCTCGTCGAACAATCCGGCGAGTTGCTCCACCATCGTGCCGCCCAGTTGCTCGGCGTCCATGATCGTCACGGCGCGCTTGTAATAGCGGGTCACGTCATGGCCGATGCCGATCGCGACGAGCTGCACCGGCGAGCGGTTCTCGATCCAGTCGATCACCTGGCGCAGATGGCGTTCCAGATAGGTGCCGCTGTTGACCGACAGCGTCGAATCGTCGACCGGCGCGCCGTCACTGATGACCATCAGGATGCGCCGCTCCTCATGCCGGGCGAGCAGGCGGCTATGCGCCCACAGCAGCGCCTCGCCGTCTATATTCTCCTTCAGCAGCCCTTCGCGCATCATCAGGCCCAGATTGGCGCGCGCGCGCCGCCATGGCTCATCGGCCTTCTTGTAGACGATATGGCGCAGGTCGTTGAGCCGTCCGGGCAAAGCGGGACGTCCGGCGGCAAGCCATGCCTCGCGGCTGAGACCGCCCTTCCAGGCGCGGGTGGTGAAACCCAATATCTCGGTCTTGACCCCGCAGCGCTCCAGCGTGCGCGCCATGATGTCGGCGCTGATCGCCGCGATGCTGATCGGGCGGCCGCGCATCGATCCCGAATTGTCGATCAGCAGCGTGACGATCGTGTCGCGAAATTCGGTGTCGCGCTCGATCTTGTAGCTCAGCGACCGGGTGGGATCGGTGACGATGCGCGCCAGCCGGGCGGCGTCGAGCATGCCTTCCTCCTGATCGAAGTCCCAACTGCGCGACTGCTGCGCCATCAGGCGGCGCTGGAGGCGATTGGCGAGCTTGGTGACCGCGCCTTGCAGCGAGGTCAATTGCTGGTCGAGGAAACCGCGCAGCCGGGCCAGCTCGTCGGCGTCGCACAGATCCTGAGCGGTGACCACTTCGTCAAACCGGTTGCTATAGGCTGTATAGTCGAAGCCGGGCGGCATGTCGGACATCGGGCGATTGGGGCGGACGGGCATCATGCCTTCCTCGCCCCCATCGTCCGCGCCCTGGTCGCTATCGGCGTCTATCTGGTCGTCATAGCCGGTATCGCCTTCTTCCGTATCACCTTCGCTTTCCTCGCCGCGCGCTTCGGTGGGGGCGTCGCTGTCGCCGGCATTGTCGTCGCCTTGGTCGCCATCCTGGCTGTCCTGCTCCTGATCCTCCTCGCCTTCCTGACTGTCCTCCTCGTCGGTGGCGTCGGGCGGAACGTCGCTTTCGATCAGGTCGAGATGCGCGAGCAGGCTGGTGGCAAGCTTTTGAAAGGCGCGCTGGTCGTCGAGCGCGAGGCCGAGCGCATCGAGATCGCCGCCCGCCTTGTCCTCGATCCAGTCACGCACGAGATCGAGGCCCGGGGCGGAGACGGTGGGGGCGGGTTGGCCGGTCAGCCGCTCGCGCACCAGCAGCGCCAGCGCCGTGCTCAGCGGCACCTCGTCGCGGCCTTTGGCGCGTGTGATCGGATCGGCCTTCAACTTGAGGTCGAGCGCGGCGTTGAGGTTGGCGCGCACGCCGAGCATCTGTCGTGATCCGATCGCCTCGATCCGCGCCTGTTCCACCGCGTCATAGACGGCGCGGGCGACCGCTTCGGCCGGGGCCGACTGGGCGTGCAGCCTGCCGTCATGATGGGCCATGCGCAGTGCATTGCCGTCGGCAAAGCCCCGCGCCAGGGCGACCTGATCAGCGGGGAGGTTGCGGCCTGGGCCGGGCACCTTGATCTGCTTGCCCGACACATGCGGCGCGTCGCTGGTGAACCCCACCTCCACCTCGCCATCATGCGCGATCGCCCGCGCCGCGCCGGACAGCACGGCCTTGAAAGTGTCGAGGGGGGAGCGTTCGGTCACTGCATGTCCCTGAGCGCCGCCGCGCACGCTTCACGAAGCAATGGCAAATCGCGCATGATGGTCGTGAAGATATAGGCAAGATCGATATCGTCATAGGCATGACGCAACATATTGCCGAGATTGCGCGCGGCGTGCAGGGGAAGATCAGGTGCAATTTCATGCATCCGGCTTTCTCCGATCTTCACGATCGCTTCGATGATCCGCTCGAGGCACCGTTCGCTCGCGTCGATCGTCTTGCGATCGGCTGCAAAGGCCTCGAACGTCATGCCTGAGATATAGGCGGCGACTGCATCGATATTTTCGATTATGTCGTGCAGCCGCAACGGAACCCGATCAGAAGACATGAACGCGATCTCGATCGATTTCCACCTGCAAGCGGGGTTTGCGCGCAGGTTCTGTCACGACGTCCACAGGAACGCCCAGCAGGTCATTGAGCCGCGTGTGAATGCCCGCCAGCTCGAACAGGCCGATCGAGCCGTCGCGAACGAGGCGCGCTGCGATATCGACATCGGAATCGGGCCGCTGATCACCGCGAGCCGTCGACCCGAAAAGCGACAGGCCAGTCACGCCCATGCCGCGCAACTCTGTTTCATGCGCTTTCAATCGCGCGATCGCGGTGTTTGCGTCCATGCAGCCAATATAGGCGACCGGGCCGGCATGATCTAGCCTATCCTGCCTTGCCCACCACGCTCTCCGGCAGATCCTTGCCGAACACGCGTTGATAATATTCGGCGACCAGCGCGCGTTCGGCCTCGTCGCATTTGTTGAGGAAAGAGAGGCGGAAGGCAAAGCCGACATCCTTGAAGATCAGCGCATTCTGCGCCCAGCTTATCACCGTGCGCGGCGACATGACGGTCGAGATATCGCCGTTCACGAAGCCCTGCCGCGACAGTTCGGCGACCTTTATCATATTCTCGACTTCCTTGCGGCCGCCGGCATGGTCGTATTCGCCCGACTTGGCGAGGACGATCTGCGCTTCGGTCGCGGCGGGCAGATAGTTGAGCGTCACCACCAGGTTCCAGCGGTCCATCTGGCCCTGGTTGATCTGCTGCGTGCCATGATAAAGCCCGGTCGTGTCGCCCAGGCCCACCGTGTTGGCGGTGGCGAACAGGCGGAAGGCGGGGTTGGGGCGGAGCACGCGGTTCTGGTCGAGCAGCGTCATCTTGCCGTCCGCTTCCAGCACGCGCTGGATCACGAACATCACGTCGGGGCGGCCCGCATCATATTCGTCGAACACCAGGGCGACCGGGCGCTGCAAGGCCCAGGGAAGCAGGCCCTCCTTGAACTCGGTGACCTGCTGGCCTTCCTTCAGCACGATGGCGTCGCGGCCGACCAGGTCGATGCGGCTGATATGCGCGTCCAGATTGATGCGGATGCACGGCCAGTTGAGGCGCGCTGCGACCTGCTCGATATGCGTCGACTTGCCGGTGCCGTGATAGCCCTGCACCATCA
>CAXUEQ010000006.1:0-21425 GCA_964250175.1 uncultured Sphingobium sp.
GAAGCGCCCGGCCTGTTGCAACAGGCCGGAGCCGGTCAGCCTTTTGGGGAAGGCGCTCGCCATTCCCCGAACGCGTTTATTTCTTTTCAGAGGCCGCTGCGTTTGCCGCTGGGGCAGGCGCAGCCGCATTGGCGCCGGCGGCAGGCGCCGCCTCGGCTGCCGGGGCCGCATCGGCGGTGGGCAGCGGCAGGTTGGACCCCTGCGTGTTCAGATAAGCGATGACGTTGGCGCGATCGACCGGATTGCCCAGACCGGCGAAAGTCATCTTGGTGCCAGGCGCATAGTCGCGCGGACTTTTCAGCCAGGCGTTCAGATTGTCGAAGCTCCAGTTGCCGCCCTTCTTCTTGAGTGCATCGGAAAAAGCGAAGCCGCCACGGCCCTCGGCGGTCTTGTCGCCGACGATTTCGTGCAGGTTGGGGCCGATGCCATTGGGGCCGCCCGCGCCGATGGTATGGCACGCCATGCACTTGGCGAACACCTTCTCGCCCGCCGCAACATCGGCCTTGGCGAGCAGACTGTTCAGGCTGGGACCAGCGTCGCCGCCCGCTTCGCCTTCGGCTTCGACGCCTTCGATCGCATAGCCCATCTGTTCGGGCCGTTCCTCATGGAAAATCTTGCCCGATACGATCGAACCGCCCAGTGCGATGATGCCCCCGAACAGCGCCCAGCCGGCAATGGTATTGAAACGATCGTCCATGCGTCTGATTTCCTCCGACCGATACGCTGGCGCCCGTGATTTTACGCCCCTCATGCACGCCGCCATAATGACGCAAGCGCGAAGGCGCAAGGCCGTGCTTGCGCAGTGCGCGTCCAGTCCCTAAGCGCCATTCCGCCCATGGAAAACTATCCTCTGCCCGCCCAGCGCCTCGTCGCCGCAATGGCTGAAAAGGCTGCGGCCGATCCGGCGCGCGCAATCGCCTATCAGGGCGCACCCGGCGCCAACTCGCATCTGGCCGCGCTCGACTATGCGCCCGACTCCATACCACTGCCCTGTTTCGCGTTCGAGGATGCGATCGACGCCGTGCGTGACGGCGTTGTCGCGCGCGCGATCATCCCGATCGAGAACAGTCTGCATGGACGGGTCGCCGACATGCACTTCCTCCTGCCCGAATCGGGACTGCACATCGTCGACGAGCATTTTTTGCGAATCCGCCACTGCCTGATGGCGCGCGACGACGGGCCGGTCACCAGCGCGTTCAGCCATCCGCAGGCGCTTGGCCAGTGCCGCCATTATCTGCGCGCGCGGGGTATCCAGCCGGTCTCCTATGCCGATACGGCGGGCGCTGCCGCACTGGTGGCAGAGGGAAGCCAGCCGGGCGCGGGTGCGATCGCGCCCTATCTGGCGGCCGAAATCTATGGCCTGCGCCTGATCGCCGAGAATATCGAGGATAGCGACAACAATATGACGCGCTTCGTCATTCTCGCCCGTGACGCACGCCTGCCCGATCCGGCCGGCCCGACAATGACGACCCTGTTGTTCGAGGTAAAGAATATCCCCGCCGCCTTGTATAAGGCGATGGGCGGCTTCGCGACCAACGGGGTCAACATGACCAAGCTGGAAAGCTATCAACAGGGCGCAAGTTTCGCGGCCACTGATTTCTATTGCGATATCGAGGGGATGCCCGGCAATCCGGCGGTCGATCGCGCGCTGGAGGAGCTGGCCTTCCACACCAAATGGGTGCGCGTGCTCGGCTCCTACCGGCAGGCGCGCCCGCGCACATGACCGCTTAAGGCCCTAAAAAACCAGGCTGTAGCGCAGCGCGCCGCCCATTTCGTCCGGAAACCAGGCAAGATTGCCGCTCTGCCGCCGCCAATAAAGGTTGGTCGTGATCCATCCCGGCCCGACCGGCCGGCTGTAGAGCGCCTCGCCGTCGATCTCCCGCCCCTTTGGCGCCAGACCCAGCAGCGTCCGGCTCCATACCGCACTCTGCGTCATATAGTCGTAGCTGACCGGCAAATCGAGTATCAGCCCGCCCGTCTCCACCCTTAGGGGTTGCGACAACCGCACGGCCAACCGGTCGGCGGGCATCAACAGCCCGCGCCGCCCCGCGTCCACCGCCCAGGCATTTGATGTCAGCCGTGCATGGCTCCCCGCCGTTGTCCAGCCTTGCCGTATAGACGCGCCCATTTCCCACCCGGCGCCGACGTCGAACCGCGCGTCCATATCCACAAACAGGCTGCGCCCGGCATGTGGGCCGAATGCAGGGCCGAATCGCGCACCAAGTAGGCTCGCCTGTTCGCGCAGCATCGTCGCGCCCGCCGTCAGCCGCCACGGCCCCGCGCGCCGCTCCGCTGCCACGCCGACGCTTATATAGCCCGCTTCACGCCCGCTCCCCAGGCGCAGCGGATCGTGTCCATCGGCCCGCGATCGCCAGGCTTGTCCCTGTTCCGCCGTAAAGGTCAGCGCCAGCCGCGGCGCGATGTTGTGGCGCAGCGCCATGCTGCTGCCCGCGCGTCGCTCGAAGCCGATCGCCCCCCCGGTCCCCGACGCCACCAGAAAGGCCGGCTCCGCAGCACCCGCGATCCGGGCGGACAGCCCGCTCGCCCCTTGCGAAAAACCAAGCGCCACCGTGGTTCCGGGCGCGACGCGGGTGATGATCGATCCTGACAACAACCGGGCCTGCGTCGCATCCTGTGGACTGAGCATCAGCCGCTGCGCCTCCGCCATATTCCCGCGCCCCGGTGCGATCGCCATCGCCACCGAAACCGGTCCGGCGTCCGCCGCCACCACGCGTTGCCGTATCTGGAGCGCCGGAGCCAGCATCAGCGACGGCGCACTGCCCTGCATCGTGCCTTTGAGGTTAACCTGATAGGCGCGGCGATAATCGTCCAGCACTACCGCGCGCGTCGCGCCCGTATCCGCCGCATCGCCCATGGCGCTGGACAGCGATCCGTTGGCGATCAGCGAAACCGGCGTGGCGCTGCCCGCCAGGCTGGTGGCGCCGACCGGCGCAAAGGCCCGCGTCAGATTCAATATGCCGCGCCCATATACAGCGTCCGCCCCCGTCGCGCCGGCGTCGGTCGCGCTGTCGAGCAGCAGCTTGACGATCTGCGCGCCGGTCAGGCCGGGAAAGGCCTGCGCCAGCAAAGCCGCCGCGCCCGCAATCTGCGGAGCGGAAAAGGAGGTCCCGTCATAGAGGAAGGTCGCGCCCTTGTTGTTCTGGCTGAGCACGCTTTCGCCGATGGCGCTCAGCGTCGATTGCTCATAGCCCAGCGCCCCGTCGGAAAAGCTGCTGTGCACCCCACTGGCGTTGACTGACCCGGCGATGATGACAAGGCCGCGCCCCTGCGCCGCATCGACCAGCGATCCGGCAAAGCCGTCCGGCGCGGCCGATCCGTCATTGCCCGCCGAGACCACCACGATCACGCCCGCCGCCGTCGCTCGGTCGATTGCCCCGATCAGCGACGTTCCGACGGCGCTTTCGCCGCCCAGCGATATATTGACCACGCGCGCGCCGTTCATGCGGGCATGGTCCAGCGCATTGGCGATCGCCAGCGTGCTATGCTTGCACCCGCTTTCCGCGTCGCCGGCCTTTTCGGTGGCGCAACTGCCCGGCGTATCGGTACGCAGCGCCAATATCGTCGCGTTCCACGCCATGCCCAGAATCAGGTTGCCGTTCTTTGCCCCCGCCAGCACGGTCGCGACCGCCGTGCCGTGGCCGCCCTCGTCCTCGATACCGCTATTGCCCGCAAAATCCTTCGATGCGCTGCTGATCCGGCCGGTAAATTCGCTATTGGCCTGGGCGATGCCGCTGTCGATGATGCCAACTGTGATGCCCGCGCCGCTCGCCCCAGCATTATAGGCTGTGATCGCGCCATGCTGGACCGGTCCGTTCGACCGGCAAAATTCCGCCGTGCCGGTGCATGCCGGTGTCGGCGCAGGAGAGGGTGCCGGAGTCGGTGCAGGCGGGGCTGGCGGCACGGGCGTCGAACCAATGCCCCCGCTGCCACTGCCGCCCCCGCACGCCGCCAGCATGCAGCTTGCGAGCAATGCAGTCACCCCTCCACCAACGAAACGCCCGCGCATTGCCTATGCCCCCCATGATCTTTTCCTCCTCTAGCGCGCAGAGGGTCAACATAATTTTAAACCGCTCTTGCCCTTGGTTCCCAGCCTGCCTAGGCAACCCGCGATGCGCACGGACTTTGCTACCATCGACGCCTGGATCTTCGATCTGGACAATACGCTCTATCCGGCGAAGGCGGACCTGTTCGGTCTGATCGACGTGAAGATGGGCGAATTCATTCAGGGCCTGCTCGGCTGCGATCGGCAAGAGGCGCGGCGGGTGCAAAAAGCCTATTTTCTTGCGCATGGCACGACGCTGGCCGGGCTGATGCGCGACCATGGCACCGATCCGCATGGCTTTCTCGCCTATGTGCATGATATTTCGCTGGACCGGCTCACGCCCGATCCGCTGCTCAACGCGCACATCGCGGCGCTGCCGGGGCGGCGACTGATCTTCACCAATGGCGACGCCCCCTATGCGGCACGGGTGCTGGACAGGCTGGGGCTTGGCGACGCGTTCGAACTGATTCACGACATTCATGCCTGCCAATATATTCCCAAGCCGGACCCGTCCGGCTATCGCGCGCTGTGCGACACCCATGGGCTGAACCCGCATAGATCGGTCTTTTTCGAGGATATGGCGCGCAACCTCAAACCGGCCAAGGCGATCGGCATGACGACCGTGTGGGTCGACAACGGGTCTGAGGCTGGACATGTCGATGCACATGACGACTTCATCGACTATCGCACCCACGATCTAGAACCCTTTCTTGCCGCCATCATCGGGGATTTTTCATGACGACTGACTTGCAAGCCACCATCGAAGCCGCCTGGGAAGGCCGGGCCGATCTGGGTTTCTCCACGCAAGGCGCGCAGCGCGACGCCGTGGGCGAAGCGCTGGACCTGCTGGACGCCGGCAAGGCGCGCGTCGCGGAACCCACGGCCAATGGCTGGCAGGTCAACCAATGGCTAAAAAAGGCGGTTCTGCTGTCCTTTCGCCTCAACGACAATGTGCTGATACCCGGCGGTCCGGGCGGCGCATCCTGGTGGGACAAGGTGCCGAGCAAATTCGCCGGCTGGGGCGAGGCGGACTATCGCGCCGCCGGGTTTCGCGCGGTGCCGGGCAGCTTTGCGCGCCGCGGTGCGCATATCGCGAAGAATGTCATCCTGATGCCCAGCTTCGTCAATATCGGTGCGTTCGTCGATGAAGGAACGATGGTCGATAGCTGGGTGACGGTGGGGAGCTGCGCGCAGATCGGCAAGAATGTCCATCTGTCCGGCGGCGTCGGCATCGGCGGTGTGCTCGAACCGCTTCAGGCCGACCCGGTCATCATCGAGGATGACTGCTTCATCGGCGCGCGCTCCGAAGTGGTCGAGGGTGTGCGAATCGGCAAGGGGTCGGTGCTGTCGATGGGCGTATTCATCACCAGCACAACCAAGATCGTCGATCGCGCGACCGGCGAACTCTTCATCGGGCAAGTGCCGCCCTACAGCGTCGTCGTCCCCGGCGCGCTGCCCGGCAAGCCGCTGCCCGACGGCACGGCCGGACCCAGCCTGTCCTGCGCCGTCATCGTAAAGCGCGTCGACGCCCAGACGCGCGCAAAGACCGCGATCAACGATCTGTTGCGCGATTAGGCGATCCTGAACGCCGCTTATCCGAACACGCCTCGGCCGCGCAGATAGGCTTCGGTGCGCTTGGCGAGACCGGGATAGGCTATTATGCGGCGCAATATCGCATCGGGGGCGGCCGCCGGGTCGGTGCCCGATGCGACCGCCGCGTCCCGCCAGCGCGCCCGCGCACCCGTCATGTCCTGCGCGCCGGCATAAGCGACGGTCATGGTGATCGCGTAAGCCGCCTTGCCTGATCCTTCGCGCGCGCTCAGCTTCTGGGCGAAACGCAACGCCGCTTGGCCGTCGCCGCGCTCCGCCATGGCGATGATGATCGGCATCGCCATAATACCCGGCAGCGCGGGGTCGAGCTGCCAGGCCAGTTCCAGATGGCGCTGATAAGCGGGGTCGTCACACTGGAACATCTGTAAACCGGCGCGGCCCTGCGCGTAGGCGTCGTAAGGATTGAGTTCGAGCGCGCGCGTCACGCTCGTCCGTCCCTGATCGCACAGCCCCTGATTATAGGCGGCCGTGCCAAGCGCGAGTTGCGCATCGGAGGAATAGGGATCGACGTCGACCGCTTTGCGCGCCAGCGTCAGCGCTTGGCGGCGCAGGGCGTCGGCGTCCTCGGGATGCCGCATGCCGGCGCGACCGAGCAGGACGACCTGCGCCGCCATGGCCGGGCCATAGCCCGGTTCAAGCCGCAACGTCTTGGCCAGGCACTGATTAACCGGCTTTTCCTCCTGCGGATCGGCGCTCGCATAATAAGCGGCGTAACGCATCATGCAGGGGAAACCGGCCCTATAGTCGCCGGCCCCCCGGCGTCGCTCCCGCGCGCCGATCACGCCGAACGGGGACATCAGCGTCGCGATCGTCGGATTCAGCCGCGTCCGCAGGGTCGATTCGGCCACGCCGGCGTCGATGCGCTGCGACCAGATCTGCGTATGGCTGCCAACGTCCCGCAGCGCCAGATAGAGCAGCTTGCGCTCACCCCCGACCAGCGTCCCGGTCAGGCGATACCCGGTCACCGGGGCCAGGCTGTCGGCCGATCGGACGGTCAGCATCCAGCCGCGGGGCAAGGCGTCGGCAAATATCCGCGTGATCCGTTCCGCCAGTTGGGGATCGGCCTGATCCACCGCGCGGATCGGCTCGATGACGATGTCGGGCGACGGGATCGGCAGATGCTCGGCCTCTGCCGCCATGGAAGGGGCACGCCGGTCGTGCATCTGCAGCGCTGCCCAACCGCTGAAGATCATCAACGCCAGGATGGCCAGCGCCGCCAGCAGCATAAGGCCGGCGCGACGCAGCCCGGCGGTCGATACGCCGCGCCGCGCCTTGCCCGTATCCGGCGTGTCGGACGCGACGGAAACGTCTTCCAACACGGGCGCGGACGATAGCGGCGCAGGCTCCCAATGGACGCGATAGCTGCCGCTCCGCAGCGCCAGCCTTCCGCCGTCCGGGCCGACGCCATATTTTTGATAATATTGGTCTATCACGCGGCGCAAACGGCCGACCTGTACGCGTGGATAGCTGTCGGACTGCGAATCGAAGTCGCTTGGCCGGCCCAGTCCGTCCACGGCCACGCCATAGGCTTTCAGATCGTCGCCCCGCCCGGCCGTGGTTTCGTCCACCAGAAACATCAGCAGGCGACGCATCACCGGCGCGCGCGAAAATTCGGGACTCGCACAGATGCGCGCGCCCTCTGCCCGCAGCAGCAGGCTATCGGCGTCCACCTGATCGCCCGTCATATCCGAAATCCCAAGATGCGACTTATTCCCGTCCCGCCATCTTGCGCTGGCGAACAGCGTCATGCGGGTTGGCCATGATTCTAACGCCAAACGGCACGGCTGCAAAGCCGTCCCGTATCGATCCGGCGCAGAGAAAATAGCCGCTCGCTCACTGCGATGTTACCGTGACAGCATGGGTTGATACTTGCGCAGCCTTGCGTTCCGATCGAAGCTCGGACCGCGGTCGCGACGCACCTGAATTTCCCGAACCCCACTCGGATTTTCAACGGTCGCTTGCGGCTGAAGTCCTGGGCCGGAGGGATGATCCCCACAACAGCCGTCCGGCCCAGGCATTGATTGGGTCGAACGTCGGCAGCGATACGATCCGCGCTGGTTTCGCGGGCGACACGCGCCTACATGGCAATCATGCCTCCCGATACGACAGACGCGCGCCCCATGCCCCCCGCCTGGGCTACACTCCGGCGCTTCTTCATCTATCTCTGGCCTGCGGATGCGCCGGCGCTGCGCCGGCGTGTCGTGCTGTCCATGCTCCTCGTGCTGCTCGCCAAGGCGGCGGGCCTCAGCATGTCCTTCCTCTACAAGGATGCGATCGACCGGATGGCCCCCGGCATGGAGCCTGCCGTCGGCCTCGCCGTCGCGCTCGTCTGCGCCTATGCGGCCGCCCGGTTCGTGTCCGTGGCGCTGGACAATATCCGCAACGTCATCTTCGAAAGCGTGGGGCAGGAAGCGACCCGGCGGCTGGCCGAGCAGGTGTTTCGTCACCTGCATCGTCTGTCGCTGCGCTTTCACCTCAACCGCCGCACCGGGGCGGTCACCAAAATCGTCGAGCGCGGGACCAAGAGCATCGACACGATGCTCTATTTCCTCCTGTTCAACATCGCGCCGACGGTGCTCGAATTGCTGGCCGTCTGCATCATCTTCTATCTGAAGTTCGGGTTCGGCATGGTTGCGATCACGCTTGCTCTGGTCGGCTTCTATATCTGGTTTACCCAGATGGTGACCGAATGGCGCAACCAGTTGCGCCGCGACATGGTCGACATGGACACCAACGCCGTCGCACATGCCGTCGACAGCCTGCTGAATTTCGAAACGGTCAAATATTTCGGCGCCGAGGAACGCGAAGGGCAACGCTACGGCACCGCCATGACCCGCTATGCCCGTGCCGCGTTGAAGAGCGAAAACAGCCTTGCCTGGTTGAATGTCGGGCAATCGCTGATCACCAATCTCATGATGGCCGGCGCGATGGGCTATACCGTCTGGGGCTGGAGCCGGGGCCTGTTCACCACCGGCGACGTGGTGCAGGTGAACACGCTGCTCGCCCAGCTTTTCCGCCCCCTCGACCTTCTCGGCATGGTCTATCGCACGATCCGTCAGGGGCTGATCGACATGGAAGCGATGTTCAAGCTGATCGATACGCCGCAGGAGATTGTCGACGCGCCCGGCGCGCCCGCCCTTCACGCCGGCGGCGGCGCGTTGATATTCGACGATGTCGTCTTCGGCTACGACCCGGAACGCACAATCCTCCATGGCGTCAGCTTTTCAGTTCCGGCGGGCGGCACGCTCGCGATCGTCGGGCCTTCGGGCGCGGGCAAATCGACCATCGCCCGGCTGCTCTTCCGCTTCTACGAAACGACGAGTGGCCATATCCGCATCGACGGACAGGACATAGCGAAGGTGACGCAGGACTCGCTGCGGCAGGCGATCGGGATCGTGCCGCAGGACATGGTGCTGTTCAACGACACGATCGGCTATAACATCGCTTATGGCCGCGCCGATGCGACCCGTGCGGAGATCGAGGCGGCGGCGCGCGGCGCGTCGATCCATGATTTCATCATGACGCTGCCCCAGGGCTATGACACGCGCGTCGGCGAACGCGGGCTGAAACTGTCGGGCGGCGAGAAGCAGCGGGTGGCGATCGCCCGGACCCTGCTCAAGGACCCGCCGGTGCTGGTGCTGGATGAAGCGACCAGCGCGCTGGACAGCCGGACCGAGGCGGCGATCCAGCAGGTATTGGGCGAGATAGCGCGCCGCCGCACCACCATCATCGTCGCGCATCGCCTGTCGACCGTGGTGGAGGCGAACGAAATCCTCGTGCTGGATCAGGGCCGAGTCGTCGAGCGCGGCACCCATGCCCAACTGCTCGACATGGGCGGCCTCTACGCCTCGATGTGGACGCGCCAGGCGGCCGAGCGCCAGACCGAGGATCTGAGTGTAGAGGATGTGCTGGCCTGACGACCATCGGGCAACGCACGCCGCCTTAACCTTTTACTAACCCCGTTCCTCAATAACCCCTGAACCATGCGCGCGCTGGGAAGCCGGTGCGCAAGCCCGTCTTGGGCGATGCCAGGGGGATGAGATTCGATGACGACCGCTGCCAGAGCCAATGCGCTTTCGACCCTTCTAGCCGATGCGCCATCCGGTATCAGGATCCTCTCGCTCGACTGTTTCGACACGCTGATCTGGCGCAACACCCATGCGCCGGTCGATCTTTTCGCCGACCTGCCCTTCGCCGGCGGCGGGCTGGAAGCGCGGGTATGGGGCGAGAAAAAGGCGCGCAAGACCATTCCCTTCACCCATGGCCGTCATGAAGTGACGATCGCCGAAATTTATGAAACGCTGCTGCCGCATGCATCGGAGGCCGATCGCGAAACCGCGATCGCGACCGAACTCGCGGCCGAAGCGCACCACTGTTTCGGCTTCGCGCCTGTCCGCGACCTGATCGTCGATGCCAAACGACGCGGGCTTCAGGTCATCATCGTGTCGGACACCTATCTGGCCGAGCCGCAACTGCGCGCGCTGATCGAAGCGGCGGCGGGGAAGGATGTCGCCAGGCTGATTGATCGCATTTTCTGCTCATGCGAATATGGGGTGAGCAAGGCGGGCGGTCTCTTCACCCATGTCCTTGCCGATCTGGGCGTATCGCCCGCCACGATCCTGCATCTGGGCGACAACAGACAGGCCGATCAGGTTGCCCCGGCCAAGCTTGGTATCCTCGGTATCCATTTCGAACAGTTTGACGCACAGATTGAGCAAAGGTTGCGCCTCGAAGCCACCGCCGCCTCGTTGCTCGATTCGGCGACCCGTGTGACGGTGCCGGCCTATCAGCCGCACCGCGCCCAGTTATCGCTGCGTGGTCCCGCCGATCCGCTGACTGCGCTTGGCCATGACGTGCTTGGCCCGATCATGCACGGCTTCGCCCTGTGGCTGCGCGCGGAGGTCGAAGCGGTCAAAGCCTCTACCGGCAAGGCGCCCAAGCTGCTTTTCCTGCTCCGCGACGGCTATCTGCCTGCGCAGGTTTTCGCCGCTACCTATCCCGACATGGCGGATCATATCGCGCAGGTCGAGCTGAGCCGTTTCACCGCGCTCGCCGCCGGCTTCACCGACGAAATGGCCGTGCGCCGCTATGTCGCTTCGGAAATCTCCAACGGCCAGTTCGCCACTCTCGCCAGGCAATTGCTGTTCACGCGCGACGAAACGAGCAAACTCGCCAGGGCGCCGAACAAGCGCAGCTTCATGAAGGCGGTGCTGGAGCCGCAGGCTCTCCGCAAGATCGTCGCCCGCTCGAATGCCTTCGCCGATCGCCTGTTCGTCCATTTGCGCGGCCATGGCGTCGAGCAGGGCGATGCGGTGATATTGGTCGACCTTGGCTATAATGGTTCAGTGCAGAATGCCGTCGAGGCGCGGTTGCGCACCGGCATGGGTCTGGACGTTACCGGCCGCTACCTGCTGCTGCGCGAACAGATACTGACCGGCCTCGACAAGCGCGGCATGCTCGACATCCGCCGACATGATTACAAGGCGCTCGACGCCCTGTCCGAATCGATCGCCATCCTCGAACAGCTCAGTACTCTCGCCCAGGGTTCGGTCATGGACTATAAGCCCGATGGCAGCGCGATCCGCACGGCTGCGGGGGTCAAGGGTGGCCAGAGCGCGGCGCGCATCCAGGCACAAGCGGCCTGCGTCGACTATGTGCGAGGCATTGGCAGTGGCTTCGTCCGCCCCGCCGCATCGGATGATGCCGACACGCGCTGCCGCGCCGCGGGCGCATCGCTCGCCCGCCTCCTTTTCCTGCCGCTGGAAAGCGAAGTCGCGCTGTTCGAAACCTTCCATCACGACGTCAACCTCGGCACGCGCGATACCTTGGCCTTCGTCGATACGAAGGCCGCCGCGCAGGAGTTGCGTCGGCGCGGGCTGTTCTACGCCAAAAATGCGATGCGCGCCTATCTGCCCGGCGAAATGCAGCGCCATGGCCTGCCGATCAACCTTTCGCTCTTCGCCGCGCGCCGTTTCGGTCTCGATCTGCGCAAGAGCGATTTCGACGTCGGCGCGATCAAGCTGCCGGTCCTGCTGATGGGCGCGACCGATCATGCCGCGATCGAGGTCGAGGCGCACCCCACCGCCGAAGGCTATTATCAGGCGCTGATCCCGATCGGCGCGGGCGATTATGCCGCCGGTGTCCAGCTCGGCCGGATCTACGACTGGGTGCAGGTGGAGGAATTGAGCTTTCATGTCGTAGAGGATTTTCTCGAGACCAAGGCGCATGAGGACGCACTTTCCGCCGCGCCGGTCTATGACGCGATGGAACAGGTTGCGCCTGGCCTCTATCGCAGCGAAAGCGAGGCCGGCCTTCTGCTGGTCCCGCCGCCGCCGGGGAAGCATCGCGCGCCTTTGTTGCTCAGCTTCGTGTTCCGGCCGGTGGTCGCCCGCGCGCCCGTCCCCGCGGCCGCACGAAAGGCGGCCTGACATGCCCGACCTGCTGATCCATTCCATGTCGGAATTTTCGGACATCATCCTCGACGCGCTGACTTTGACCGGGGCCGACCATATCGTGGAGATCGGCGCGGAATATGGCGGCATGACCACGATGCTAGCCGAATATGTCGGCGCGCGCGGCGGATCGCTCACCAGCATCGATCCGATGCCCAAACCGGAATTTCTCGCATGGGTCACCGCCAATCCCCAGGTCCGCCATATCGGCCAACCCAGTCTCGATGCCTTGCCAGGCTTGTCGGCCGCCGACGCCTGGCTGATCGATGGCGATCATAATTGGTTCACCGTCTATCATGAATTGACCGCCATCGACGCCTTGTGCGTTCGCGATGGCAAGCCTTTGCTGGCTTTTCTCCACGATGTCGGCTGGCCCTCGGGTCGGCGTGACATGTATTATGCGCCCGATGCGATTCCCGTCGAGCATCGCCAGCCCTTCCACCCCGAAGCCGGGGCCTTTCCGGGCCAGTCCGATCTCGTGCCGGGCCGCGGCTTTCGCGGCTCCGGGCATTTCGCCTGGGCCAGTCATGAAGGCGGCCCACGCAACGGCGTGAAGACGGCGGTCGAGGATTTCGTCGCGCTACGCGAAGAACAGGGCAGGCCGCTGGCCTTCGCCGAGATTCCCGCCGTGTTCGGTCTGGGCGTGGTTTTCGACAGGGAAGCGCCGTGGAGCGCGGGGCTGGCCGATCTGGTCCTGCCCTTCCACGAAAACCGCTTGCTCGCCTCTCTCGAACGCAACCGGCTGGCCAATTACCTGACCGTGCTCGAATGGCAGGACCGGTCGGCCGCCTGATCTCTCGCTAAGGCTTTCCAGCGCCGCCTTGCTCCGGTAAGGCACGGGGCGATGTCCCCGGATAGCATGACAATTCTCAAGGAAAGCTTCGGCTTTTCGGCCTTTCGCGGCGTTCAGGAAAGCGTCATCGCGAGCATCCTGTCGGGGCGGCATACGCTGGCGATCATGCCGACCGGCGCTGGCAAGTCGCTCTGCTACCAGTTACCGGCGCTGGTCCTCGACGGGTGCTGCGTCGTCGTCTCGCCGCTGATCGCGCTGATGCACGACCAGCTCCGCGCCGCCCGCACAATCGGCATTCGTGCGGCGAGTTTAACGTCGGTCGACGCCGATTGGCGCGAAACGCAGGATCGTTTTCGCGCCGGAGAACTCGATCTTCTCTACGTCGCGCCCGAACGCGCGAGCGGCGAGGGTTTCCGCGCGCTACTGCGCGACGCCAGGCTGTCGCTCTTCGCGATCGACGAAGCCCATTGCGTGTCCGAATGGGGCCATGATTTCCGCCCCGACTATCGCCTGCTGCGCCCTCTGCTGGACCAGTTTGCCGATGTCCCCCGCCTCGCGCTGACTGCTACCGCCGACGCGCACACCCGTGAAGATATTCTGAAGCAACTCGGCATTCCCGCCGAAGGCATGATCATTTCGGGTTTTGACCGGCCCAATATCCGCTATGCCGTCCACCCGCGCGACGGGCTGTCGCGCCAGATCGCCGATCTCGTCGCCAGCCAGCCCGGCCCCGGCATCATCTACGCCCAGACCCGCGCTGCGACCGAGAAGATGGCAGCCAGCCTCTCGACACCCCGGCGCGAAGTGCGCGCCTATCATGCCGGGCTGGATCCCGCCGTGCGCGCGGCCAATCAGGCTGCCTTTATCGCCAGCGAGGATATGGTGATGGTGGCGACCGTCGCTTTCGGCATGGGTATCGACAAGCCTGACGTGCGTTTCGTTGCTCATGCTGGTTTGCCCAAGTCGATCGAAGGCTATTATCAGGAAAGCGGCCGCGCCGGGCGCGACGGCGATCCTGCCGAAGCGCATCTTTTCTGGGGTGCTGAGGATTTCGCCCGTGCGCGCCAGCGTATTGCGGAGGTGGAGCCGGCGCGCCAGCCCGGTGAGCGCACGCGCATCGCTGCGCTGGGTGCGCTGGTCGAGACCGGCACGTGCCGCCGCGCCATATTGCTGCGCCATTTCGGCGAGGATCCGCCCGTGACCTGCGGCAATTGCGACAATTGCCTGTCGCCGCCCGCCAGCATTGACGCCACCGAAGTCGCCCGCAAATATCTCTCCGCCGTCTACCGCACCGGCCAGAGCTTCGGCGCGGGGCATATCGAGGCTGTGCTGACCGGCGCGATGAATGATAAGATAACCCAGCGCGGTCACGACAAACTGACGGTGTTCGGCATCATATCGGGCGAGGAGAGCGCGATGCTGCGCCCGGTTTCGCGCGCACTGCTGCTGCGCGACGCGCTGGGAACGAACGAACATGGCGGGCTTGAACTTGGGCCGAACGCCCGCCCGATCCTGCGCGGCGAGGAGAGCGTTTCGCTCGTCTTGCCGCCCAAGCGCGAACGCCGCCGGGGCAAGCGCGACGGTTCAGCAGCGAATCCCATGGGCGATCCGCTGTTCGATGCGTTGCGCGCCTGTCGCCGCGAACTGGCGCAGGATGCCGGTATCCCGCCCTATGTCATTTTTCACGATAGCAGCCTGCGCGAGATGGCCGAAAAGCGTCCGTCCAGCCTGTCGCAACTTGGTACGATCGGCGGCGTCGGCGCGCGTAAACTAGAGGCTTATGGCGACGCGTTTTTGACGGTGCTGCGCCAATTCGGCTAAGGGCGGATCAGCTTTATCCATCAAAGGACTCGTCCATGTTTCGCCAGCTTACCGAAACGCTCTACGTTGCTCCGCAGATCGCCGTGGCCGACATCGCGCAAGCCAAGGCGCTGGGCGTGACGATGGTCATCAACAATCGGCCTGAGGGCGAAGAGCCGGGCCAGCCGACAGGGAGCGAGATCGAAGCGGCTGCGCGCGAGGCGGGCATGAGCTATGCCGCCGTGCCGGTCACGCATGGTGGTTTTGCGCCCTGGCAACTCGACGGCATGGATCAGGCGCTGGGCGAGGCGGGCACGGGCAAGGTGCTTGCCTATTGCCGCTCCGGCACACGCAGCACGTTATTGTGGGCGCTGACACGCGCGAAGGCAGGCGACAATCTCGATGCCTTGTCCGACCAGGCGGCGGCGGCAGGTTACGACCTTGCGCCGATCCGCCAGATAATGGACGCGGTCGCAGCGCAGCGCAGGGCTGAGGCTTTTCGCGCCCTTTAAAAATAGGGCCGATACTTGCGTACCGGCCCCGAGGTGTGTTCGCAGGAGGAACATCGTTGGGCGGGCGAGCCTGACCGGCTCACCCGCCGATTGCATCAATAGTTGTAGGCGCGTTCGCCATGGCTGGAGAGGTCGAGACCTTCCTGCTCGGCATCTGCGTTCGGGCGCAGGCCGATCGTCTTGTCGATGACGAAGAACAGCACAGCGCTGCCGACACCCGACCAGACCAGTGTCAGCAGGACAGCCTTGATCTGGACGATCAACTGGGCCGCTATGCTGTATTGCTCGGGATGGAAGGCTGCCGGGAAGACGGTATAGTCGAAATAGCCCTGACCGCCGAGTGCTGGCGATGCGACCACCGCCGTGCCGATTGCGCCGAAAATGCCGCCGATGCAGTGCACGCCGAACACGTCCAGGCTGTCGTCATAGCCAAGCTTGCCTTTCACGAACGCTACGAAAAAGTAGCAGAGCGGGGAAACAAGGAAGCCCAGCACGATCGAGGTCATCGGCGCCGCATAGCCCGACGCCGGCGTGATCGCGACCAGGCCCGCCACAGCGCCGGTGATCGCGCCGAGCAACGAAGCCTTGCCATGGTGGAACTGCTCGACCAGTGCCCAGCTAACGGCTGCCGCACAGGTGGCGACCATCGTGTTCATGAAAGCGACGGTGGTGACGCCATTGGCTTCCAGATTGGAACCGGCGTTGAAACCGAACCAGCCGACCCACAGCAGGCTTGCGCCGATCATCGACATGGTCAGCGAATGCGGGGCCATTGGTTCCTTGGGATAGCCGATGCGCTTGCCGATGATGAGACAGCCGACCAGACCGGCGATGCCCGCATTGATGTGGACGACCGTGCCGCCGGCGAAATCCAGCGCGCCCCAGCCCCAAAGCAGGCCATGATCGGTCGGCGCATCGGGCAGGAAGTCGGGACCGGCCCAATACCATACCATATGGGCGATCGGGAAATAGATGACCGTGAGCCACAGGACGACGAACACGATTACAGCAGAGAATTTGATCCGCTCCGCGAACGCGCCGACGATGAGCGCAGGCGTGATCATCGCAAAGGTCATCTGGAACAGAACAAATGCCAACTCGGGCAGATAGACGTTGTTGCTGAACGTCGCGCCCAGCGTGGTGCCGTCAACGCCGATCAGGAACGCCTTGGAAAGGCCGCCGAAAAATTCATTGCTGCCGCCCGAGGTGAAGGCGATCGAATAGCCCCAGCAGACCCAGACGAGGCCAGCGACCGAAATGATCATGAACACCTGCATCAGCACGCTGAGCATATTTTTGGTGCGGACCAAGCCGCCATAGAAGAGCGCAAGGCCTGGAATCGCCATCATCAGGACCAGCACGGATGACACGAGCATCCAGGTGGTATCGCCCTTGTTGACCATCGTGGCCATCTGCGCCGCAGTCGGCGCCTTGATTAGCGCGGCCATTGCCGGGCTGGCGACGGCCATGGAGGCGATGATCGCCCCCAACCCGCCGCAAAGTTTCTTGGAAATATGCATCATTCCCCCTTCCTTACAGCGCGGTTTCGCCGGTTTCGCCGGTGCGGATACGTACGGCCTGACCAACATCGAGAACGAAAATCTTGCCATCGCCGATAGCACCGCTGTTCGCGGCCTGCTGCGCGGCTTCGACGACGCGCGGTGCGAGATCGTCGTCGCAGACTACCTCGATCTTGATTTTCGGAACCATGTTGGTAGAATATTCGGCGCCGCGATAAATTTCGGTCTGGCCCTTTTGGCGGCCAAAGCCTTTGACCTCGCTCACCGTCATGCCTGCAACGCCCAGCGCCGAAAGCGCCTCACGGACATCGTCCAGCTTGAACGGCTTGATAATAGCCATGACAAGTTTCATGTCGCCCCCTCTTATTGGTGTGCGACTGCGAAGGTCAGCAAGAGCCATGCCAATCCTTAAACAAGGATTAAAGGCGAATTTCTGACCAGCGCAATATAAGGCCCGCCCCAAAAGCAGGCATATAAAGGATGATGCCTATTATTTAGGCAGATATTAAAAGCGCTGACGGACTACTAAATGACACGCGTTCAGGCTGCTGTTCCGCCCACGGTCAGTCCTGACAGCAACAGGGTCGGCTGCCCCACGCCGGCCGGCACGCTTTGCCCGCCCTTGCCGCACATGCCGATGCCTTCGTCCAGCGCCATGTCGTTGCCGATGCCGATTACCTTGGTCAGCGCGGTCGGACCATCGCCGATCAGCGTCGCACCTTTGATCGGATCGCCCAGTCTGCCGTTCTCGATCTTATAGGCTTCGGTACAGGAAAAAACGAATTTTCCCGACACGATGTCGACCTGCCCGCCACCGAAGCTCTTTGCGAAAATACCTTTTTTCACTTGGCTCAGCAGCGCCGCCGGATCGTCATTCCCACTTCGCATGAACGTATTGGTCATACGTGGCATCGGCGCATGGGCATAGCTTTCGCGGCGCCCATTACCGGTGGGTTCTACCCCCATCAGCCGGGCATTGAGCCGGTCCTGCATATAGCCTTTCAATATGCCGTCTTCGATCAGGATATTCTCCTGTGTCGGCGTGCCTTCGTCGTCGATGCTTAGCGATCCGCGCCGGTCGGCGATGCTGCCGTCATCGACCACCGTAACGCCGGGTGCAGCGACGCGCGTGCCGATCCGTCCGCTGAACGCCGACGTGCCCTTGCGGTTGAAATCACCCTCTAGCCCATGACCGATTGCTTCGTGCAGCACGATGCCGGGCCAGCCGGGACCGAGCAGCACCGTCATCTCTCCCGCAGGGGCGGCGACCGAGCGCAGATTGACCTGCGCCTGGGCCAGCGCTTCGTCGATCGCGCGGTTCCAGGTCTCCGGCTTCATCACATCATCGTAAAGATAGCGCCCGCCCATACCATAGACGCCCGATTCGCGCCGGCCATCCTCTTCCAGGATGATCGAGACATTAAGGCGCACCAGCGGGCGAATGTCGGTCGCCACGAAGCCGTCGGCGCGCACGATTTCGATGACCGACCAGCTTCCTGAAAGGCTGACCGAACATTGCGCGACACGCGGATCGCGCGCGCGGGCGGCGGCGTCGATCTGCGCGCACAGCGCGACCTTTTCGGCGAAGGGCACGATTTCCATCGGATTGGCGTCGGTATAGAGATGACGATTGGTGCGCTTGGGCGGCGGCGCAGGCGCGCCCTTGGCGGGATCGAGCAAGGTCAGCGTCTCGGCCGCGCGGCGGATCGCCGCTTCGGACAGATCGTTGGCATGGGCAAAGCCGGTCATTTCGCCGGACACGCCGCGCAGGCCGAAACCGGCATCGGTCGAATAGTCGGCGGTTTTCAGCCGCCCGTCATCGAAACCGAACGCTTCGGAGGCCCGATATTGCAGATAAAGCTCGCCATCGTCGCATTGCCCCAGCGCTTGGGCGGTTAGGCGGCGCGCGCCGTCGGGATCGAGCAAGCCGTCGCGATAGAGGAAGCCGCGTGCGTCTGTGAACTGGGAGGATATGTCGGTCATGGGAGCGATATAGGACCAACGATATCGATCCACCATACCCGATGGGTTTTACAGACTCGCGCCCGACGCGATATCCGGCAACGCCCCCTGATCGGCACCGTCTGCGGATCCCCCCGCCAGCACGAACCGGCGATCGCAATAGCCGCAATCGACATAGCCCTTCTCATCTATTTCCAGATAGACACGCGGATGGCCGAGCGCGGCGGGAATATCGCCGGATCCGTCGCAGGAGACGCGGGCTTTGGTGACGCGAATGGTTTCGGGCGGCTGGATCATGGACAAGGCCTCTATCATCGCGCGTGATGCGCCGCAATATCGGCATTTATCGCATAGCCGCCCTTTGCGCGGGGATGCCGCAGCGCTATGTGCGGAACATGACCGAGAGTATCCCCGAACCCGCCATCGTCATCGATAATCTGACAAAAATATATAAGGCCGGTTCGGGGGGAGGCAAACTCGCGCTCGACCATGTGTCGTTCACGGTGCCACGCGGCCAGATTTTCGGGCTGCTGGGACCCAATGGCGCGGGCAAGTCGACGCTGATCAATATCCTGTCGGGCATGGTCAACAAAAGCAGCGGCCATGCACGCATCTGGGGCTTCGACATCAGCGCCAACCCCCGCAATGCAAAGAATTCGATCGGTATCGTGCCGCAGGAAATCGTCTTCGATCCTTTTTTCACGCCTTTCGAGACGCTGGAAAATCAGGCGGGCTATTATGGCGTGCCCAAGGAGGCGCGAAAGACGATGGAGTTGCTGCGCGCGGTCCATCTGGAGGACAAGGCGAACGCTTATGCCCGCACCTTGTCGGGTGGCATGAAACGGCGGCTGCTGGTCGCAAAGGCGATGGTTCATTCGCCGCCGATCCTGGTGCTCGATGAACCCACCGCTGGCGTGGATATCCAGTTGCGCCAGCAGCTTTGGGCCTATGTCAAGCAATTGAACGAGCGGGGCGTCACCATCGTGCTGACCACCCATTATCTCGAGGAAGCCGAACAATTGTGCGACCGCATCGCGATCATCAATCACGGCCGGTTGATCGCCGACAAGCCGACGCGCGAACTGGTCGGCATGGCGCAGGAAAAGATGGTTGTGGTCACGGTCGACCGCGACCTCGACGCAGCGCCGGTGCATCCCCTCTTTGAAAAGGTCGCGCTTAGCGGCGGCCGTATCCTGTCGATCACTTATATGAAGGACAAGGCGACGGCGGGCGACATTCTTTCCGCTGTCCAGGCCCTGCACCTCAAAATTGTCGACGTGACGACCCGAGACCCCGATCTGGAAGACGTATTCCTCAACCTGACGGCTGCCGCCTAATTCACTACATCTCCTCCCGTTCGGGCTGAGCTTGTCGAAGCCTGTGGCTGAGCGTAGTCGAAGGCAAAAGACCTCACTTCGTTCAGCAGTGCCCTTCGACAGGCTCAGGTGAACGGTTCAAGACCAAAGCCAGGATCAGGATGCCCCAAACCTACGACGTCATCATCATCGGCTCCGGCGCGGCGGGCCTGACCGCTGCGATAACGCTGGCGCAGGACAAGCGCGTTCTGGTGCTGGCCAAGGGCGCGCTCGACGGCGGATCGACCAACTGGGCGCAGGGCGGCATCGCGGCGGTGCTGGACGGTGGCGACAGCTTCGAAGACCATGTCGAGGACACGATGGTCGCGGGTGCCGGCCTCAACAATCGCGAGACGGTCGAGTTCGTTGTCGCCAATGCTCCCCATGCGATCGAACGCCTCGCCGAGCTTGGCGTCCCTTTCAACACGGAAAATGGCGGGGCGGGCGAAGCGTTCGGCGAACGCTGGCACCTGACGCGCGAGGGTGGCCACAGCCATCGCCGCATCGTCCATGTTGACGACGCTACCGGCGCGGCGGTCCAGCGCGCGCTCGTCAAGGCGGCGCAGGCCAATCCCAACATCACGCTGATGACCGACATGGTGGCGATCGACCTTATCACCTCGCGCCATGGCGAACGCTATTCGGGTGACGGGCATGTGTGGGGCGTCTACGCCTTCAACAAGAAGAGCAAGCATGTCGATGCGTTGCTGGCGCGCGCGACCATATTGTGCACCGGCGGCGCGGGTCGCACCTATCTCTTTTCCACCGCGCCGCGCGGCGCGACCGGCGACGGCATCGCCATGGCCTGGCGCGCGGGCTGCCGCGTTTCGAACATGGAGATGAACCAGTTCCACCCGACCTGCCTCTACAATCTGGAGGTCAAGAATTTCCTGATTACCGAAGCGATGCGCGGCGAGGGGGGGCATCTCAAGCTCCCCCCCGGCGTCCCCGGCGGCGGCAAGCGCTTCATGGACCGGTTTGATCCGCGGGGCGAACTTGCCCCGCGAGACATAGTGGCCCGCGCGATCGATCATGAGATCAAGCGGCTCGGCCTGGACTATGTCCATCTCGACATCAGTCACAAGGATCCCGAATTCATCAAGCATCACTTTCCGACAATCTACGCGCGTCTGCTCGATCTCGATATCGACATCACGAAGGAACCGATCCCGGTCGTGCCCGCGCAGCATTATACCTGCGGCGGCGTGGTGATCGACCTGGACGGGCGCACCGACCTGCCCGGCCTCTATGCTGCCGGAGAGGTGACCGAGAGCGGCCTGCACGGCGCGAACCGCTTGGCCTCCAACAGCCTGCTCGAATGTTTCGTGTTCGGCGAAGCCGCCGCGCGGCATATCCT
>CAXUEQ010000006.1:21435-56588 GCA_964250175.1 uncultured Sphingobium sp.
GCCCGCCCCGCCGCCGATCCGCGCCTGGGACGAAAGCCGCGTCACCGACAGCGACGAGGAAGTGATCGTCCAGCACAACTGGAAGGAAATCCGTCGCTTCATGTGGGATTATGTCGGCATCGTCCGCACCACCAAGCGGCTGCAACGCGCCCAGCACCGCGTCGCCCTGCTCGCGCAGGAGGTGGACGATTATTACGGCAATTTCCGCGTTACGCCCGACCTGATCGAACTACGCAACCTGCTCGAAGTCGCGCGCCTGATCGTGCGCTCCGCGCTGCACCGCAAGGAGAGCCGGGGGCTGCACTATACGATCGACTATCCCGATATGCTGCCGCAGGCGGTCGATACGGTGCTGGTGCCGTAGCGGTGCAACGCATGGGTCAGGCGAGAAATGCCCGCAACGCGGCGGCAAAGCGTGCGGGCTGGTCCGCCATGACGACATGGCCGCTGGGGCCGATGCCCAGCATCTTCACGCCCGGTGCGCGGGCATAGGCGCTCCGGAAGCGCGCACTCTGCGTCTTCCGCCGCTCCGCATCGGCCGCCTGCGCGTAAACCACGGTCATCTCCGGCGGCATTTTCGCCAGCTCCGGGCCAAGGTCGATATGCGCCAGTTCGCGCAGGGCGGTCGCGATCACGTCCGGGTCGCTGCCCTGGGCGCCGGGATTGTTCGCCAGCATGTCCGCGAACATCTTGCGACCGCCGGGCGTCGCGGTGAAATACTGGCTCAGCTGGTCGGCGAGATAACCCATGCCGGTGCCGGTGCCGCCGACGATTCCCGCGCCCTCGGGCAGCATGTCGATCACCATGATCCGGCGCGACACTCGCCGTAGCGCCAGCATCATCGCCAGCGTCCCGCCCATCGAATGCCCGACGATCGCCGGGTCGCGCAACCCCGCCTCCCGCACATAGCGCGCAATTTCCGCGACCAGCGGCGCGATCAGCGGTCCGCTCCGGTTGATGTCCGGGGCCAGCCCCGCGAAGCCCCGCACCTGCACCAGATGATAGCGATAGCCCGGCACCGCCGCGATCGTCCCCGCCCAGATGTCGGACCCGCTCGACAGGCCGGGAATCAGGATCACGTCGCGCCCCGCGCCGCGCACCGTCATGGTGATGCGCCGGGACGCGAAAGCGGCAGCCGATGCTGTCGAAGGCGCGAACAGCGCGAACGCTATGCCACCGCAAAGCAGCGCGCGGCGGTCTGGGGACGGGCAGGGGTTAAGATCTGGATCGCACATGGTGTCGCTATGGTACAGGCAGCCTGAACCCGCCATGGCCGATTGCGCTTCCCCGTTCAGACTCCTTACATCGCGCCTGTGCCAGCGTTCGCCGCATCCGGCTTGCACAGGCACGCGGGCTATCCAAGCTGAAACGATTGATTATGCGGGCAAAAGAACAAGTGGGCTATTCTATCAGGGTGCGGCGCGGCCGCGTGGTTGCCCGGACCCGGCTATGGCGTGGCGGCGCGATCGGCTTCGGCCTCGCCGCCATTCTCGCCGCCTGTGTCAGTGCGCCGGCGAGCCGGCCCGGTACGGTCATACCGCGCACCGACACGCCGGCTGCCAGGCCTGTCGTCAATCCGCCCACGCCGATCGCCGACTATGACCCGCGCAGTCGCCCTTCGCCCGCTTTGGTCAGCATCATCCAGTCGCTGGGCAGCCAGTTTCGCGGCCATGTCGGCATCGCCGTGCGCCGGGTCGATGCCGACTGGACCATCAGCTATAATGGCAGCGACCTGTTTCCCCAGCAAAGCGTCTCGAAATTATGGGTTGCGATGAACCTGCTGGACAATGTCGATCGCGGCAAGCTGTCGCTCGATGACAGCATCACCCTGACCAAGGCGGACCTGACCCTGTTCCACCAGCCGACCGCCGCGATGATCGGCAACAGCGGCTGGACGACCACGCTCAACGACCTGCTTGTCCGCGCGATGACGCAGAGCGACAATACGGCGAACGATGCGCTGCTGCGCCGGGGCGGCGGGCCGGATGCCGTCCGGGGATTCCTGGCCCGCCGTTTCATCCGCGACATCCGCTTCGGCCCCGGCGAGAAGCTGCTCCAGAGCAAGACCGCCGGCCTCAACTGGAATCCCAATTATACCCAGGGCCGCGCTTTCTACACCGCGCGCGCCGCATTGCCCAAGAGCGTGCGCGAACATGCGCTCGACGCCTATCTGGCCGACCCGCCCGACGGTGCAGCGCCCAATGCGATGGTCGCCGCGCTTGCCCGGCTGAAACGGGGCGAAATGCTCTCGCCGCGCTCGACCAGCCTGCTGCTCTCGATCATGAGCGAAGCCAAGACCGGGCCGCAGCGGATCAAGGGCGGCGTGCCGCACGACTGGTCCTATCTGCACAAGACCGGCACCGGCCAGGAACTGGCGCCCCGTTCGACCGGCTTCAACGATGTCGGCATCATGACCGCGCCCGATGGCACCAGCTATGCCGTCGCGGTGATGATCGGTGAAACGACCTTGTCGATCCCCGAACGCTGGACATTGATGCAGGCGGTGGCAAAGGCGATCGTCGCGAACCACGATCGTAACTGACCGATCGGGATGACGCGGGCGAACGGTTAGGCTATCTCGCCTGTATGACCGACCAGACTCTCAAGACACAGCCAACCAATCATCTCTATCTCGTCGACGGCAGCGGTTATATCTTCCGTGCCTATCATCAGCTTCCTCCACTTACAAACCGGCATGGCCAGCCGGTCGGCGCAGTCTATGGCTATACCGCGATGCTGTGGAAGCTGGCGGCGGAACTGGACAAGGCCGATGGGCCGACTCATCTCGCCGTCGTGCTGGACAAGGGGTCGCACACCTTTCGCAACGACATGTATGACCAGTATAAGGCGCATCGCCCGCCGCCGCCCGAAGACCTCGTGCCGCAATTCCCGATGATCCGCGACGCGACCCGTGCCTTCTCGCTGCCCTGTATCGAGGAAGCGGGCTATGAGGCCGATGACATCATCGCCACCTACACCTGCCGCGCGGTCGAGGCGGGCTGGAATGTCACCATCGTGTCGTCGGACAAGGATCTGATGCAGCTGATCCAGCCCGGCGTCGATATGTATGATACGATGAAGAACGAGCGGCGTGGCGCGGAATATGTCATGGGCAAGTTCGGCGTGCGCCCCGAGCAGCTGGGCGATGTGCTCGCGCTGATGGGCGACAGCGTTGACAATGTGCCGGGCGTGCCGGGCATCGGTCCCAAGACCGCGGCAAAGCTGATCGAGGAATATGGGACGCTCGACGCCGTGCTGGCCGCCGCGCCATCGATGAAGAAATCGAAGATGCAGGAAAATCTGGTCGCGCATGAGGAGATGGCACGGCTCTCGCGCCGGCTGGTCGCGCTTCATTGCGAGATGGATCTGCCCGAGCCGCTCGAAGGGCTCACCCTGAACGGAATTCCCGAGGAACCCCTGCGCGAGTTCCTCGAACATCATGGCTTCAAGGCGCTGCTGAACCGTCTGGGTGGTCCCGGTGCCGCCGTGGCGATCGCGGCGGCGTCGGTCGCTGCGACACAATCGACCGCGCCTGTCGCGCCGCAGCAGGAGGAAATGCCGCCGGTCGATTGCAGCCTGTATGAAAGCGTGACCAGCGAAGCGGCGCTCGACCGCTGGATCGCCGACGCCTTTGCCCAAGGGGTGATCGCGATCGATACCGAGACAGACAGCCTCGACAGCGTCAGCGCGCAGCTGGTCGGCATCAGCCTCGCGCTCGCCCCCAACAAGGCTTGCTATATCCCGGTCGGCCATCGCGGATCGGACATGTTCAGCCAGGCGCCGGACCAGTTGCCGCTCGCCCTCGTCCTCGACAGGCTGCGCCCACTGCTGGCCGACGACAGCGTGCTGAAGGTCGGCCAGAATTTGAAATATGACATGACCGTTCTCGCCCGACACGGCATCCTGATCGCGCCGTTCGACGACACGATCGTGATGAGCTTCGATCTCGACGCCGGGCAGAGCCTCGCCGGTCACGGCATGGACGAGGCGGCCAAGACCCATCTCGATCATACATGCATCAGTTTCAAGGATGTGGTCGGCACCGGCAAGAACCAGATCAGCTTCGCCGAAGCGCCGATCGACAAGGCGACCGCTTATGCCGGCGAAGATGCCGACATCACCCTGCGGCTGTGGAAGCGGTTCAAGCCGCGCCTTCATCAGGAGGGCGCGACTCGCATCTACGAACTGGTCGATCGCCCGCTGGTGCCGGTCATTGCAGGTATGGAGCATGCCGGAATCAAGGTCGACCGTGAGCATCTGTCCCGCCTCTCGGCAGAATTTACCGCCGGCATCGCTGCGCTGGAAACCGAAATCCACGGCCTCGCCGGGCAGAGCTTCGCCATAGGCTCGACCCAGCAGCTTGGCGCGATCCTGTTCGAGAAGCTGGGCCTGAAGGGCGGCAAAAAGGGCAAGTCGGGCGCCTACTCGACCGATGTCACCATATTGGAAAAGCTGAAGGCCGAAGGGTCCGAGATCAGCGGCAAGGTGCTGGACTGGCGGCAATTATCGAAACTCAAATCCACCTATACCGACGCGCTCCAGGCGCAGATCAACGCCGATACCGGCCGCGTCCATACCAGTTACTCGCTGACCGGCGCACAGACCGGCCGCCTGTCCTCGACCGATCCCAACCTTCAGAATATCCCGATCCGAACCGAGGTCGGCCGGCAGATCCGCCATGCCTTCATTGCGGAACCGGGCAATGTCATCCTCGCCGCCGACTATAGCCAGATCGAACTGCGCCTCGCCGCGCACATGGCTGACGTCCCTGCATTGAAGGAAGCATTTTTGGAGGGGCAGGACATTCACAGCCGCACCGCCGAAGAACTGTTCGGCGCGGTCAATCGCGATACGCGCGGCCGCGCGAAGACGATCAATTTCGCGATCCTATACGGCATCAGCCGCTGGGGTCTTGCCGGGCGGCTGGAGATAAGCGCGGACGAGGCGCAGGACATGATAAGCCGCTATTATGAACGCTTCCCCGGCATCAGCGTCTATATCAACGAGACGCTCGAGAAGGTGCGGGCGACCGGCTATACCGAGACGCTGTTCGGGCGAAAGACCTGGTTCCCGCGCATCCGCGCGCCGATCCAGCATGAACGGCAGGGCGCCGAACGCGCCGCGATCAACGCGCCAATCCAGGGGACCAGCGCCGACATCATCAAGCGCGCGATGGTGCGTATGGGACCAACGCTCGCCGCCGCCGGACTGCCGCATGTGAAGATGCTGCTGCAGGTGCATGACGAACTGGTGTTCGAACTGCCTAAGGACGATGTCGAGGCTGCCAGCACGGTGATCCGCGATGTCATGGCGGGCGCGGCGGAACCGGCGGTCAGTCTGTCGGTGCCGCTTGGGGTCGAAATCGGCACCGGCCCGAGCTGGGGCGCGGCGCACTAGGCGATCTTTTCAAACCGTAAAACTCTCCCCGCACCCGCAACTGCCCTTGGCATTGGGATTGGCGAAGACGAACCCGGCGGTAAAGTCATCCTCCACCCAGTCCATCGTCGATCCGATCAGATAGAGAACCGACGCGCCGTCAATGTAGAAGACTCCGCCGGGCGTCTCGATCTTTTCGTCGAACTTCGCTTCCTGCGTGACATAATCGACTGAATAAGCAAGGCCGGAACAGCCGCGCTTGGGCGTGGACAGCTTCACGCCGATCGCCTCGGCCGGCGCTTGCCCCATCAGGTCGGCAATGCGCCGCTCCGCACTCGGGGTCAGGATGACGGCGGCAGGACGGGCGCGAATCTTCACATCGGTATCCATCACAACATCCCCAGTTCCAGCTTGGCCTCGTCGCTCATCTTGGCCGGGTCCCAGGGCGGGTCCCACACCAGATTGACCTCGACATCGCCGACGCCCGGCACCGCGCCGACGCGCAATTCGACTTCGGCAGGCATCGATTCGGCGACCGGGCAGTGCGGCGTCGTCAGCGTCATGGTGACGACCGCATGGCCCCCATCGATCACATCGACGCCATAGATCAGGCCAAGATCATAGATGTTGACCGGAATCTCGGGATCGAAAATCTCCTTCAGCGCATCGATGATCGCATCATACAGACTGCCGCCCGGCTCGCCCGCAGCCAGTTCTGCCGGTTTGGCGCTCAGAAATCCGTCCAGATAATCGCGCGTGCGCTCGGTTGGCCTGTCCGCATCGACGGTATCGACCCGCGCCCTGGGCGGCGCCGCGACCGCCTCCACCTCTTCCACCGCGATCTTGCTTTCGCCGTTCATCCGAAGATTTTCCTTACCCGCTCGATCCCGCGCACCAGCGCCGCGACATCGCTTTCGTCGTTATAAATACCAAAGCTCGCCCGCGCGGTCGCCTCGACGCCCAGCACACGCATCAGCGGCTGGGCGCAATGATGACCGGCACGGATCGCGACGCCCTCTTCATCCAATATGGTGCCGACATCATGGGGATGCACCCCCTCGACCTCGAAAGACAGGATGCCCGCCGAATCTTCGGGACCGAATACCCGCACGCTGTTCAACCCCTGCAACGCGTCGCGCGCCTGGCCCACCAGCGCGCATTCATGCGCATGGATGGTATCGCGGCCGATGCCCTCGACATAGTCGATCGCGGCGGCCAGCCCGACCACGCCGACAATATGCGGCGTCCCGGCCTCGAACCGCGTGGGGGCGGGGGCATAGGTCGTCTTCTCGAACGTCACCTTGTCGATCATCGACCCGCCGCCCTGATAGGGCGGCATCGCGTCGAGCAATGCCTTGCGCGCCCACAGCACCCCGATGCCGGTCGGGCCATAAAGCTTGTGACCCGAAAAGACGTAGAAGTCGCAATCGAGTGCCATCACGTCCACGGCCAGGCGCGGCACGGCCTGACAGCCATCGATCAATATCTTGGCGCCGACGCCATGCGCAATTTCCGCCGCGCGCTTCGCGTCGAGCACCGATCCCAGCACGTTCGACACATGGGACAGTGCGACCAGCCTGTGCGCGGGCGTGATCATCGCCGCCATCGCGTCCAGATCGATCTTGCCGTCTTCGGTCAGCGGCACGACATCGATCGTCGCGCCCACTTTCCCGGCGATCATCTGCCACGGCACGATATTGCTGTGATGCTCCAGCGTGGAGAGCAGGATGCGGTCGCCGCTTTTGAGATTTTCGCCGCCCCAGCTCTGCGCGACCAGATTGATCCCCTCGGTCGCACCGCGCACGAAGACGATCTCATTCTCCGACGCCGCGCCGATGAACCGCGCCACCGTCCGCCGCGCCGCCTCGTAAGCCAAAGTCATATTGGCCGATCGCGCATAGACGCCGCGGTGCACGGTGGCGTAATCCGCACCATAGGCCCGCGCGATCGCGTCGATCACGACTTGCGGCTTCTGCGCGGTGGCGGCGGTGTCGAGATAATGCCAGTCCGCGACACCGGGAAAGTCGGCGCGCCAGGTTCGGGCAAGCGTGTCGAGAGTCATTGCAACGACTCCAGCTTGGCCAGCGCCGCACCCTCGAACCGTTCCCGCGCGCTTTCGTCTTTTACCGTGTCAAAAAGCCCCGCGATGAAGCTGCGCAACAGCAATGTGCGCGCCGTCACCGGGTCCATCCCGCGCGACGCCATGTAGAAGAGCGCGGCCTTGTCCAGCTCGCCGACCGTCGCGCCATGCGCGCATTTCACGTCGTCGGCATAGATTTCCAGCTCGGGCTTGGCGTTGGCGGTCGCGGTGCGATCGAGCAGCATCGCCTTTACCGACTGCGACGCGTCGGTCTTTTGCGCGCCGCGCGCGACCGCGATCTTGCCCAGATAGCTGCCCGTCGCGCGACTGCCCAATATGGAGCGGATCGTCTGCGCGCTGGTCGCATGGGGCTTGTCGTGGCGCACGGTGGAAATAATCTCCAGCACCTGATCCCCGCCGCCGATGATCGCACCGTTCAACGCGAAATGCGCGCCTTCACCCAGCGTCACGTCGAACGTGACCCGGCCCAGCGCGCCACCGATATTGAGCAACCAGATGCTGCACGTCGCGCCATCGGCAATGTCGATCACATGGTCCTGAACCACCACCGCACCGTCAGCGGCGTCCTGAACCAGATATTGCGCGGCGCTTTCGCCTTTTGCGACGGCGATGCGCGTCGGCGCAGCGACGGGCCAGATCGAGGCGACAGCCTCCAGATCGCTGTAACGCCAATCCTCGTCACGGCGCGTGGGGAGGGTAAGCGCGGTCATAGCGTCGCGCCCCGATCGCTTAGCTTCGCACATTTCCCTTGAAACAAGACATTTTCGTGCCGGGGCGTATAATTTTCGGAAACTTTCCTACAGGTGTCAGACGAGGACAAAGAACCGGTGCGCACAGTCGCGCGCACCGGCATGATGGCACAGGCGTCATGCTGTAGGAAAGGAAGCGTCATCATGCCGCGACAACCTCGGCATAGCCTTCACGCTCCAGCTCCAGCGCCAGTTCCGGCCCGCCCGACTTCACGATCCGCCCGCCGGCCAGCACATGCACATAGTCCGGCTTCACATAATCGAGCAGGCGCTGATAATGGGTAATCAGCAACACGGCGCGGTCGGGCTTGCGCATGATGGCATTGATGCCCGCGCCCACCGTCTTGAGCGCGTCGATGTCGAGGCCGGAGTCGGTCTCGTCGAGGATCGCGAGCCTGGGATCCAATATGCCCATCTGCACCATCTCGTTCCGCTTCTTCTCGCCGCCGGAAAAGCCGACATTCACCGGGCGTTTGAGCATCTCCATGTCGAGACCCAGCAGGCCCGCCTTCTCCTTGGCCAGCTTGATGAACTCGCCGCCCGACAGGTCCTTCTCGCCGCGCGCGCGGCGCTGGCTGTTCAGGCTCTCGCGCAGAAATTGCAGGTTGGACACGCCGGGGATTTCGACCGGATACTGGAACCCCAGGAACAGCCCGGCGGCGGCGCGCTCATGCGGGGCGAGGGCGAGCAGGTCTATCCCCTTCTTGCTTGCGGGAGGGGTTGGGGGAGGACGTGTAGTGTCCCTATCGGGTAAAACATGCCCTCCCCCGACCCCTCCCGCAAGCGGGAGGGGAGGAAAAAAGGTCGCAGAACCCCCCGTTACCTCATAGCCGGGGCGCCCGCCCAGCGTATAGGCCAGGGTCGATTTGCCCGCCCCGTTCGGCCCCATGATCGCATGGATCTCGCCGGCGTTGATGGTCAGCGACAGGCCCTTGAGGATGGCCTTGCCGTCGATTTCGTTAGTGAGGTTTTCAATCTTGAGCATCTGGATGTCCACTATGCGTCGCTGAGCAGCGTGCCGTTGAGCGCCCATTCGGACTTGGCGATGTCGGAGAAGATCACTTGGACGCTCTCTTCCTTGCAACCGCAGGTCCGGGCGAGTTCCCGCGTCACAGCTTCGGCGGCGGCACGCTTCTGCTCCATACTGCGCCCTTCCAGCAATTCGATCCGTACGATAGGCATCATTTCAACCTTTGCTTGCCCGCACATTGGCGGCGAAATAGTTCGCGACCCGCGACACTGCGCTTTTCCGGCAGGACGGAATTGGAATAGGCGCGGGTCACCCCACGCTCCCCTCAAGCGAAATCCCCAGCAGCTTCTGCGCTTCGACCGCGAACTCCATCGGCAGTTGCTGCAACACGTCCTTCGCGAAGCCGTTCACGATCAGCGACACCGCGCTCTCCGCGTCCAGCCCGCGCTGCATCGCGTAGAAGAGCTGATCGTCCGAAATCTTCGAGGTGGTCGCCTCATGCTCGATCTGCGCGCTGGGATTCTTCACTTCGATATAGGGCACGGTGTGGGCGCCGCACTGGTCGCCGAGCAGGAGCGAATCGCACTGGGTGAAGTTGCGCACCCCCTCCGCGCCCGGCGCCACGCGCACCAGCCCGCGATAGGTGTTGTTCGACCGGCCCGCCGAAATGCCCTTCGACACGATGGTCGATCGCGACCCCTTGCCATTATGGATCATTTTCGTGCCGGTGTCGGCCTGCTGCCGATTGTTGGTCAGGGCGACCGAGTAGAATTCGCCGACGCTATTCTCGCCGTTCAGCACGCAGCTCGGATATTTCCAGGTGATCGCGCTGCCGGTCTCGACCTGCGTCCAGCTGACCTTGCTGTTCCGGCCCTGGCACAAGGCGCGCTTGGTCACGAAATTATAGATGCCGCCCTTGCCTTCGGCATCGCCCGGATACCAGTTCTGCACGGTCGAATATTTGATCTCGGCATCGTCCAGCGCGACCAGTTCGACCACGGCGGCGTGCAACTGGTTCTCGTCGCGCATCGGCGCGGTGCAGCCTTCCAGATAGCTGACATAGCTGCCCTTGTCGGCGACGATCAGCGTCCGCTCGAACTGCCCGGTATTCTCGGCATTGATGCGGAAATAGGTCGACAGCTCCATCGGGCAGCGCACACCTTCGGGAATGTAGACGAAGGTGCCATCGGAAAAGACTGCGCAATTCAACGTCGCGAAATAATTGTCATGTGTCGGCACGATCCTGCCCAGCCACTTGCGTACCAGATCGGGATATTCGCGCACCGCCTCGCTGATCGCGCGGAAGATGACGCCGGCTTCCTCCAACTCCTTGCGGAAGGTGGTGGCGACGCTCACCGAATCGAACACCGCGTCCACGGCGATCCGGCGGCTGCCCTTCACCCCGGCCAGCACTTCCTGCTCGGCGATCGGGATGCCCAGCTTCTTGTAGGTCGCCAGAATCTCCGGGTCGAGTTCGTCCAGGCTGTTCAGCTCCGCCTTCTTCTTCGGCTCGGCATAATAATAGGCGTCCTGATAATCGATCGGCGGGACGTTCAGCTTGGCCCAGTCGGGCGGCGTCATCGTCTTCCACAGCGCGAACGCCTTCAGCCGCCAGTCGAGCAGCCATTGCGGCTCGTTCTTCTTTGCCGAAATGAAGCGGACCGTATCTTCGTTCAGCCCCTTGGGCGCGAAATCCTGCTCGATCGCGCTCGACCAGCCATGTTCGTAGACCGATGCGCGATCGGCGGCCTCCTGCGCCTCGGCGTTGCGAATCGTGGTGGCTTCTTCGGTCATGCGACTTCTCGGGAAAGGCTGGTCAGCGACACGCCGGCCAGCGCGCCTCTGATGGCGGTGTTGACCGCGCCCCAATGCGGGCGGACGCGGCAGTTCTGCTCCAGCACGCAATCATGCCTGTCCGCGCCTTCCTCGACACAGGCGGTCATGGCGATCGGGCCTTCCACGGCTTCGACGATATCGGCCAGGCTGATCTCGCCCGCCGGCCGGGCCAGCGCAAAGCCGCCGCCGGTGCCGCGCGCCGATTCGAGCAGGCCCGCGCCCGCCAGCCGGCCGAGCAGCTTCTGCGCCGTCGGCAAGGGCACGCCGGTCCGCAATGCTATGTCGGTGGCGGACAGGCGCATGTTGGGACCGGCGCGTTCGGCGCAGCTCATGACGACAATGGCATAGTCCGCAAGGCTGGAGAGCCGCATGGCGATTCCAATCGGATCAATTCGTTCCGATTGGGCAAATGGTCCTTAAGCCATGGAAAATCAAGCGCGAACGATTCTCAAAAATCCTGTCGCGCGCTAGCTGATGCGATTGATCTCCGCCACCTTTCCGCTCATGTCGCGCCGTTGCAGGGTCAATCGGGCGACATCGGTGGGATCGGTCATCAACTGGTGCGGGGTCAGGCCGATGAAATGCTTGATCTCGCGGATGAAGTGCGACTGGTCGTAGAAAGTGCCGTTGTCGCACAGCTCCTGCCAGGGCTGGCGGTCGATCACGATCTTGGCGGCACAGCGCAGCGCGCGATATTTGCGCGCCAGCAGCTTGGGCGGTCCGCCATAGAGGCGATTGGCGAGTCGCGCGACCTGCCGGGCGGACAGGTCCGTGGCGGCGACCAGCGCATCGACACGCGGATTGCCCTCGTCGGCCAGCCAGGCGTCGGTCGCGGCGACGAAGCGCCATATCGCCGGCGATACGGGCTGCAGGCGCGCGCCGATAAAGGCCCAGATCGTCGCTTTCGCCTCCTCCAGATCGCCCTTCGACCGCAAGGCCTCCAGCAAATCGCAAAATGCCTGGTCCCGCCCGGCATCATATAAGTCATCGGCCCATGCGCTGGCGTCGCCCCCGTCCAGCGCGACCCAGCCGAGCGGCAAGAGCGAAATGCCGATGACTTCGGCCGGGCCGGTCAGATAAAATCCGGTCGCTCCCATTGTCGGGCCGAGCATGCACACCGCCGGCGTGTCCGCCTTGCGCCCATCGTGAAAGCGATAATGGCCGGACCCCGCCAGTATGAAGCGCAATTGTGCGACATCGGCGCGTGTGCGATCCTCGAACGCCGCGCGCCGCGCGCTGAAATGATAGAGCGAGCCGAAATGGTCGCGCAGCGCCTCGGGCGGCGCGGCATAGCGCAGGCCGACGAAACCATCCTGTTCAGGCGATGACAGCGCGCAGGCCGGCGGCTCTGTGCGGTCAGGCGACGCGCCATCGACAGCCAATATTCGCTCGCCTAGTTTCAAACCCCAATCCCCCGATCCTTCATCGCGCGGCTTGTCGCCCTGCGCAATGAAATTGTTACTTGGATGAAGCGGGTTACATCCGGGCGACGCGGGCCACGGACGCGAAAAAAATGACCCGGCCGAATCAAGGGATCCGGCCGGGTCAGGAAAAGGTCTCTCTCGTCGATGACTCGAGAGCCCTTCGGGTCGCAGCGACGGTCTAATCCAGAGATTATGTAAGATTATTGGACGGATTCGACATTTACCGAGGTAAAATGGGCTGACGTGCGACATTTTCTGTCACGATGGTGCGCATGGACGATCCGGTCGGACTTCACGAAGCCTCTTGCGTCTTTTTGACGATTGGCGGCTGCGCTGGCATAGGGCGACCGATGCCTTATTCCCTGGCCTATCGGCTTGCCCGCCCGCTGCTTTTCCGTCTCGACGCGGAGCGCGCCCACCGGCTGACCATCGCTGTGTTGCGCGCCATGCCGACACCGGGACCGCCGGACGGGGACCCGATGCTGGCGACGCGCGTGGCCGGTCTCGATTTCGCCAATCCGGTCGGCCTGGCGGCGGGTTTCGACAAGGATGGCGAAGTCGCGCACAAGATGCACGGCCTTGGTTTCGGCTTCGCCGAGCTTGGCACAGTGACGCCGTTGCCGCAGGCGGGCAATCCCCAGCCGCGGCTGTTCCGTCTGGTGGAGGACCGCGCGGTCATCAACCGCATGGGCTTTAACAATGCCGGGCAAGTCGCGGCGGCGGCGCGCATCGCGGGCAGGACGACGCGCCACGCCGTGCTGGGCATCAATATCGGGGCGAACAAGGACGCGGCCGACCGGATCGCCGATTATGTTCTCGGCGTGGAGGCGATGGCCCCGCTTGCCGACTATCTGGCGATCAATATCTCTTCGCCCAACACGCCCGGCTTGCGCGCGCTGCAGGACAGGCAGGCGCTCGACACGCTGCTCGGCGCGGTCATGGCGGCGCGCAATGCCCGTCATGCCGGCATGGGCGCCGACGGCCCGCCCGTCTTTCTGAAGGTCGCGCCCGATCTCGAACCGGCCGATGTCGCCGACATCGCGGAATCCTGTCTCGCCCATCGCGTCGATGGACTGATCCTGTCCAACACCACGATCGCCCGCCCACCGCTCGCCTCGGCCCATGCCGGGGAAAGCGGGGGGCTGTCGGGCGCGCCGCTCCATGACAGGGCGCTGCAACGCTTGCGCGATTTTCGCCGCGTGCTTGGGCCTGCCATCCCGCTGGTCGGCGTGGGCGGCATCGCCAATGCCGAGCAGGCCTATCTGCGCATCCGCGCGGGCGCCAGCCTGGTCCAGCTCTACAGCGCCATGGTCTATGAAGGGCCGATGCTCGCGCGGCGCATCAATGCGGGGCTGAAAGTCCTGCTTGCCCGCGACGGTTTCACGAATGTCGCGCAGGCGGTCGGCGTCGACGCGGGATGAGCGGTTGCAATAAAAGGCTTGTGAGCGCGCGCCCAGCCGATAGGGAGATGGCATGATCCGTCGTCTTTTGCTGTCGCTCGCCCTGGTCCTGACCCCGCTTCCCGTGCTGGCGCAGGGCGTCGTCAGCGCGGCCGATCCGCGTGCCGTGGCGGCGGGGCTGGAGATATTGAAGGCCGGCGGCAGCGCCACGGACGCGGCGATCGCGACCATGCTCGCCCTTAACGTCGTCGAGCCGCAAAATTCCGGGCTTGGCGGCGGCAGCTTCCTGATCCGCCACGACGCGAAGACGCGCAAAGTCACCACGATCGACGGCCGCGAAAGCGCCCCGGCGGTGGCCACCGCCGCATGGTTCTTCGGTCCCGACGGCGCGCCGCTGGCCATGCGCGACGCCGGCATCGGTGGAAAGGCGACCGGCATACCCGGCAATCTGCGCATGATGGCCACCGCCCATGCCCGTTCCGGCACGCTCCCCTGGGCACAATTGTTCCAGCCCGCCATCCGCATGGCGCGCGACGGCTTCACGGTATCGCCGCGCATGCATAACGGCCTTGCCCTTTATGGCCGCCATGTGAGTGGCTGGGCGAAGCAGACCTATTTCGATGCCAAGGGAGAGGCGGTCGCGACCGGATCGCTGTTCCGCAACCCTGAGCAGGCCGCGCTGTTCGAACGGATCGCGACGCGGGGGGCGGACAGTTTCTATGTCGGTCCCGATGCCCGGAAGCTGGTCGCGGCGGTCAAGGGCGCGGAGCATAATCCGGCCGGCATGACCATTGGCGATCTCGCCACCTATCAGGCAAGGGACCGCGCGCCCGTCTGTGGCACCTATCGCGGCTATCGCCTTTGCGGCATGGGGCCACCCTCGGCGGGCGGCATCAGCGTGCTGATGATCCTCAAGCAGCTCGAACGGTTCGACATGGCCAGGCTGGGCCGCGATTCGCCCGTCGCCTGGCATCTGTTCGCTGAATCCTCGCGGCTCGCTTATGCCGACCGGGACATGTTCATCGCCGACCCGGATTATGTGAAGGTGCCGGTCAGGGGCCTGCTCGCCCCCGCCTATATCGCGCGGCGATCCGCGCTGATCTCGCCCGACAGGACGATGGCTACGGTTGATCCGGGCGCGCCCGCCGGTGCGCCGCCACGCCTGCGCGCGCCCTACAAGGATGATCCGGGCACCAGCGACCTCGCGGTGGTCGATGCCAAGGGCAATGTCGTTCAGGTCACCACCACGGTGAACGGCTATTTCGGGTCGGGCGTGGCGGTGAACGGCATCATGCTGAACAATGAGCTGGTCGATTTCGACATCGTGCCGGAAAAGGGTGGCTATCTGGTCGCCAACCGGGTCGAGGGCGGCAAGCGCCCCCGCAGCTCGATGGCGCCGACCATAGTCTATGGTCCCGACGGCAAGGTGCGGCTGGCGATCGGCGCGGCCGGCGGGTCGACCATCATCGCGCAGGTGGCCAAGGCGCTGATCGGCGTGATCGACTGGAACATGAGCGCGCAGGACGCGATCGCGATGGGGCTGATCTACGCCCCGACGCCCGGCGGCACGATCGAGCAGGGCACCGAACTCGCAGCCCTGCTTCCTGCGTTGCAGCGGCTGGGCGAGACGCTTCGGGTCGGCCCGCTGGGGCTGAAGGCCAATGCCGTCGAATATGCCGGCGGTCACTGGACCGGCGCCGCAGATCCGCGCAGCGAGGGCGTCGCCATGGGCACCGACGGCATGGTCAGCAAGATCGAGCGGCGCGTGAACGAACTGAACGGCGCACATGAATAAGCGCTGCCCCGAATAGCCGCGCGCGACATCCGTCATGGACCCTTGCCGGAGTGAAAGGGTTGGCCCTGGGGGAACAGCGCGATTATAGGGTCGCCAAAGTATCGCGGCCACCAGCGCGCACGGCCCATGGAGAGACGATGCCCGTTTTCGAACGCTTCCCCAATCTCGTCTCGCTCTTCTTCGCCCGTGCGGCGGAACAGGGCGACAAGCCGTTCCTATGGGCCAAGCGGGACGGCCATTGGCAGTCGCGCAGTTGGCGCGAAACCGCGCAGCAGGTCGCGTCGCTCGCCGCCGCGCTGAAGGCCGAGGGGCTGCGTCCCGGCGAAACCGTGATGCTGGTCAGCGAGAATCGCCCGGAATTCTGCATCGCCGACCTCGCCATCATGGCGGCGGGCTGCGTCAGCGTGCCGACCTACACCACCAACACCACCCGGGATTACGAACATATCCTGACCGACAGCGGCGCGGCGGCGGTGATCGTCTCGACCGCCAAGCTCGCCAGGATACTGATGCCGGCCGTGCTACGATCCAAAGTGCGGCTGGTCATCGGAATCGAAGCGTTGCGCGGCGTTCAGGGCGATATAGATTGCCGCGGCTGGGACAGCCTGATCGCCAGTCAGGCCAGCGTCGATGTCGGGGTCTGCCAGGCCGCGCAGACCGCGCAGCGCGACGATCTGGCCTGCATCATCTATACCAGCGGCACGGGCGGCGCGCCACGCGGCGTCATGCAGCATCACGGATCGATCCTCTGCAATATCGAGGGCGCGGGGCAGTTGCTGGCCGAGGATTTCGGCATCGACGAAGAGGTGTTCCTGTCCTTCCTCCCGCTCAGCCACGCCTATGAACATAGCGGCGGACAATATCTGCCGATCATGGCGGGCGCGCAGATCTATTATGCCGAGGGGCTGGAAAAGCTCGCCTCCAATATCGAGGAAGTGCGTCCGACGCTGATGGTCGTCGTGCCGCGCCTGTTCGAAGTGCTGCGCGCGCGCGTGATGAAAGGCATAGAGAAGCAGGGCAAGTTCCCCTTATGGCTGCTCGATCGCGCGCTCGCCATCGGCGCGCGCGACCTTGCCGGCCGCGCGGGCCTGCGCGACCTGCCGATGCGCCTGCTGATCGACCGCACGATCAAGCCGAAAATCCAGGCGCGCTTCGGCGGCCGGATCAAGGCGCTGGTATCGGGCGGCGCGCCGCTCAATCCCGATGTCGGTATCTTCTTCCATTCGTTGGGGCTGACGCTGCTACAGGGCTATGGCCAGACCGAGGCGGGACCGGTCATCAGTTGCAACCGCCCGCGCGCCGGTATCGCCATGGATACGGTCGGCCCGCCGCTCGACGGCGTGGAAGTCCGGATCGCGCAGGATGGCGAAATTCTCGTGCGCGGCGAACTGGTCATGCACGGCTATTGGCGCAACCCGGCCGAGAGCGAGCGCGTGCTGGAGGGCGGCTGGCTGCACACCGGCGATATTGGCGAGATCGATGCCGCCGGGCGGATCAGGATCACCGACCGCAAGAAAGACCTGATCGTCAACGACAAGGGCGATAATGTCGCGCCGCAAAAGGTGGAGGGCATGTTGACCCTTCAGCCCGAAATCGGGCAGGCGATGGTCTCTGGTGACAAGCGGCCCTATATCGTCGGCCTGATCGTGCCCGATGCCGAATGGACCCGCGAATGGGCGAGTGCGAACGGCCTGGCGAATGATGCCGCTTTACGCGACGACCCCGCCTATCAGGCCGCGCTGCGCGCCGCCGTGGAACGGGTCAATGCCGACCTGTCGGTGACCGAACGGGTGCGCCGCTTCATCCTCGCCGACGAAGCCTTTTCCATCGACAATGCGGAGATGACCCCCTCGCTGAAAATCCGCCGCCACGTCATCCGCGCCCGCTATGCGGACCGGCTGGACGGATTGTATAAGGGCTGACGCGGCGCCTTTTCCCGCGGGCTAGAGTGATGACTTTTAAGTTAACTCACCACCGTTCGTGCTGAGTAGAGACTGAGCTTGTCGAAGGCTCGTATCGAAGCATTGCGTCCAGACGCTAGAACGCGTCCTTCGCCGCGCGCAGCGCGCCCAGATGATCGGCGCTTGACGCGCGGAAGAAGGGATTGGTCGCCCGCTCCGCGCCGATGCTCGTCGGCACCGTCGCCTCATCCCGCGCCCGCGCCGCATCGACCGCCGCCATGCGCGCCACGATGGCGGCGTTACCGGGTTCGGCGACCAGCGCGAAACGCCCGTTCGCCTGCGTATATTCATGCGCGCAATAGACGGTTACATCGTCGGGCAGGGCGGCGAGCCGCTGCATGTTACCGAACATCTGCGCCGCTGTCCCCTCGAACAGGCGGCCGCATCCCATCGCGAACAAAGTGTCGCCGATGAAGAGCTGCTTTTCCGCCGCCAGATGATAGGCGATATGGCCAAGCGTGTGTGCGGGCATCGCCATCACCGTCGCGACATGGTCGCCGATTCGCACGCTATCGCCCTCGCCCACCTGCCGGTCGAGCGTGCCGATCTTCTCCGCCTCCGCCGCCGGGCCGGTGATGATGCAGCCGCCCCGGCTTTCCGCGGCCGCCTTGATCGCCGCATTGCCGCCGACATGATCGGGATGCCAGTGCGTGTTCCAGATCTGGCCGATCGTCCACCCGCGCGCCGCCGCCGCATCCAGCACCGGCTCCGCGACGGCGGGATCGACCACCACCGTCTCGCCGCTCGCATCGTCATGCAGCATCCAGACATAATTGTCGGAAAGAACGGGAATGCGCACGACCGCGATCATCCTACCAGACCCCGCTGTTGGGCATCGACGCCCAGGGTTCGGCGGGTTCCAGGCGGCCGTCCTGCAACAGCTCGATCGAAATGGCGTCGGGGGTGCGGACGAAGGCCATATGCCCGTCGCGCGGCGGCCGGTTGATCGTCACGCCCGCATCCATCAGCCGCTGGCAGGTTTCGTAGATATTCTCGACCCGATAGGCGAGATGGCCGAAATTGCGTCCGCCCGCATAGGGTTCGGGATCGGGGTCCCAATTATGCGTCAGTTCGACCTGCGCTTCCTCGTCCCCCGGCGCGGCCAGGAAGATCAGCGTGAACCGCCCCTGTTCGCTGTCGATGCGCTTCTGCTCCTCCAGCCCCAGCAGGGTGAAGAAACGAACCGTCGCGTCCGGGTCGGTCACGCGGATCATCGTGTGCAGATATTTGGTGGGCATGGTCGCTCCCTCTTGTCGCTAACCGGATAGAATAAAGTCTATTTCGCCGCCAGCCGCGACAGATTACCCGTCGCCGCCTTGCCCGCCTCCGCGTCGGGGGCCAGTCGCACCGCCCGCTCCCATGCGGCGCGGGCCATATCCTCATGGCTGCTGAGAATGGCGATATTGCCTTCCTCCAGCGCGACCGAGGCGTCGTCGGGCGCCAGCTTCACCGCCTGCGCGATATGTTTCTGCGCCAACGCCAGATCCTCGCTCCGCCGCGCCAATGTCGCCGACAGCAGCCAGGCCAGCGGGTCCTGCGGCGCAAGATCGAGCGCCGCATCGATGTCCTCGCGCGCCAGTTTCGGCTCTTTCAGCACCACCAGTGCGCGGGCGCGGTCCAGATGCACCTCGCCCTTTTCCAGTCCCGCCGGCAGCCCGCGTGCAAGGGCGGCGTCGAAGTCCGCACGCGCCTTGGCCGCGTCGCCCCCCGCCAGCGCGGCATTGCCCGCCTGCGCCCATAGCCGCCCGCTCGCCTGTCGCCCGGCCTCGTCGCCGGCGCGCTCCGCTTCCTCGGCTCCCTGTTCCAGCGCCACCAAAGCGGGCGCCCAGCGTTCGGCGCGCGCATAGGCATAGCCCAGGCACTGGCGCGCATAATAAATGCCGCCATCAATACGCCAGTCGTTGGCGAAGCGGATGCCCGCTTCGGAATCGCCATTGGCTGCATCGAGACAGGCCTGGAACTTCGTCGCGATGGCGGGCGGCAGGGGCAGGACCGAAGGCTGCTGCGGCGCGGGTTTCGCCGGATCGGCTGTCAGCGGCGCTGCCGCCGCCTGCGCCGCGGCGGCGCGCTTTTCCGCCGCGCGGGCGCGTGACCGGTCCATTACCGCGTTGGTTTCGGGGCTTGTCCCCTGCAAGGCGAGAAGAAGAAGGATCATGAAGGCTCCGCGAGCGAGGCGATGAGGGAGGAGAGGGTGGCGATCAGCCGGGCGATGTCGGCCGCGCGCGACAGGCGATGGTCGCCATCCTTAACCAGCAGCGTCTGGACGTCGGATGAACGCAGCGCGCGCGCCAGCGTGATAGACGTTTCCCACGGCACGTCCGGGTCGGCCTGCCCCTGCAACAGCCGCACCGGGCAATCGATCGCGATCCTGCCGTTCAGCAACAGGTTCGTCTGCCCCGATTCCCAGAAGGCGCGCGTCGTGACATAGGGCTGGTCGCCATAGACAGTCGGCGCGACGATCCGCCCATCGACCGTCAACTGCGCCTTCTGCGCGTCGCTGAAACCCCAGTGCGTAAAGTCCGGCGCGGCGGCGATGCCGATCAACCCGGTCACCCGGTCGGGTCGGGCCAAAGCTATCAGCAGTGCGATCCATCCCCCCATCGACGAACCGACCAGAATCACCGGTCCCTGCGTCAGCCTGTCCAGCAGCAGCAGCGCATCGTCGCGCCAGCTTTCCAGCGTCCCGTGCTCAAACACTCCGTCGCTCGCGCCATTGCCCGCATAGTCGAGCCGCAGCATCGCCTGACCCGTCTCCGCCGCCCAGGCGTCCAAAGCCACCGCCTTGCTTCCTTCCATGTCGGACATATAGCCCGGCAGGAAGAGGATGGCCGGTTCGCTGCCCGGCCGGTATCGATAGGCGAGGCGCACCCCGTCGGCACGGGCGAAATAGTCTGGCGCGGTCATGGGTCGGTGATCTACCCGATATGGCGACGCCAAGAAAGCCGCGCTTCTATTGACAGTGCCGACGCCCTATTTCAGGGGTCTTGGCTATCCATCCTGTAAAAAGAAGTCCTTTCCATGTCCGCCCTTATCAAGATCACCCTGCCCGACGGTACTGTGCGCGAAGTCGCGCCCGGCACCACGCCGGCGGACATTGCGGCGGCGATCGGACCGGGCCTTGCCAAGGCGGCGATCGCGGCCAGGGTCGATGGCGAGTTGCGCGATATTCTGCGCCCGCTCGAACAGGACGCGCATCTGGCGCTGGTGACGGGCCGCGACGAGGCTGACGCGCTCGAACTCGCGCGTCACGATTACGCGCATATTCTGGCCGAGGCGGTGCAGCAGCTCTTCCCCGGCACGCAGATCACCTTTGGTCCCTCGACCGATGACGGCTTCTATTACGACTTCGCGCCTCCCAAGGTCGATGGGAAGGATCGCCCCTTCACCGACGAAGACCTGCCCGCGATCGAGGCCGAAATGCGCCGGATCATCGCCGCCGACAAGCCGCTCCGCCGCGAAGTCTGGTCGCGCGCGGACCTGATCGCGCGCTGGCGGCAGCAGGGCGAAAGCTTCAAGGCCGAATGGGCCGCCGAACTGCCCGGCGACGATCCGCTGACCGTCTATTGGTCTGGTAGCGACTGGCTCGACATGTGCCGCGGCCCGCATCTTCCCTCCACCGGCAAACTCGACCCCGCCGCGTTCAAGCTGACGCGCGTTTCGGGCGCCTATTGGCGCGGCGACCAGAAGAACGCGATGCTCAGCCGCATCTACGGCACCGGCTGGCTCAACAAAAAGCAACTCGACGCGCATCTGCTGCGGCTGGAAGAGGCTGCCAAGCGCGATCACCGGAAAATTGCGCAGGAAATGGACCTTTTCCATTTGCAGAGCGAAGCGCAGGGCAGCGTATTCTGGCATCCCAAGGGCTATATCGTCTGGCGCGCGCTGGAAGCCTATATGCGCCGCCGGCTCGACGCCGCCGGCTATGAGGAAGTGAAGACGCCGCAATTGATGGACGCCAGACAGTGGGAGCAGTCCGGCCACTGGGGCAAATATCGCGAAAACATGTTCGTCGTTCCCGATGAAGTGCCCAATGTCGAGGAGGAAGGCCCGGTGCTGTCGGGCGAGGCCGACATGATGGCGCTCAAGCCGATGAACTGCCCCGCGCATATCCTGATCTTCAAGCAGGGCATCAAATCCTATCGCGACCTGCCGCTCCGGCTTGCCGAGTTCGGCTGTTGCCATCGTAACGAGGCGCATGGCGCGCTCCACGGCATCATGCGCGTGCGCCAGTTCACGCAGGACGACGCACATATTTTCGTGCGCGCCGACCAGTTGGTGGACGAGGTAAAGGCGTTCTGTGATTTGCTCGACGTGATCTACAAGGATCTCGGCTTCGAAAATTATGCGATCAAGCTGGCGCTGCGCCCCGAAAAGCGCTTCGGCACCGACGCCATGTGGGACTGGTCCGAACAGAGCCTGCGGGACGCGGTGGCGGAGACCGGCCGCGCGACCGAGGCCTTCGGCTGGGAAGAATTGCCGGGGGAGGGCGCCTTCTACGCGCCCAAGCTGGAGTTCCACCTGACCGACGCGATCGGTCGCACCTGGCAATGCGGCACGTTGCAGACCGACACGGTGCTGCCCGAGCGGCTTGACGCCAGCTATGTCGGCGACGATGGCGAACGCCACCGCCCGATCATGCTCCACCGCGCGATCCTCGGCACATTCGAACGCTTCATCGGCATATTGATCGAACATCATGCCGGCCGTTTCCCGCTCTGGCTCGCGCCGGTGCAGGCGGTCGTGGCGACGATCGTGTCCGACGCCGACGATTATGCGCTGGAGGTGGTCGAGGCGCTGCGCGCCGCAGGCATTCGCGCCGAGGCCGATCTGCGCAACGAGAAGATCAACTATAAGGTGCGCGAACACAGCCTGGCCAAGGTCGCCAACCTGCTCGTCGTCGGCAAGCGCGAAGCCGATGAACGCAGCGTCGCGTTGCGGACGCTCGGGTCCCAGGCGCAGACCATGCTTTCGCTCGACGATGTGCTGGCACGGCTTGCAAAAGAGGCGCTGCCACCCGATATGCAGTGAGGCGTTGATGCAACAGGGGGCGATTCCTTTCTACGGAAAGGTGCGCGCCCCTTTTGCATATCCTTAAAAAGCGCTATTCATCGACGCAAAGTTCTGAAACGACCACAGGAGAAGCTGTTATACGTCCCCCAACGATGCGCCGCCCGCTGGCGCCGATGCCGAAATCCGGCCCTCGCTACAATGAATTCATTGCCGTGCCGAAAGTGCGCGTGATCGATGACGAAGGCGAGAATCTGGGCGTGATGTTTACGCAGGAAGCGATCGAACAGGCCGCCGAAGTGGGCCTGGACCTGGTTGAAGTCTCCCCGAACGCCGATCCGCCGGTCTGCAAGTTCCTCGACATCGGCAAGTTCAAATATGAGGCGCAGAAGAAGGCGAATATCGCCCGCAAGACTCAGAAGACGCAGGAACTCAAAGAGATCAAGATGCGTCCGAACATCGACGATCACGACTATGACACGAAAATGAAGAAGGTTCATGCCTTCATCGAGGAAGGCGACAAGGTGAAGATCACCCTGCGTTTCCGCGGCCGTGAACTTTCGCACCAGCAACTCGGCATGGCGCTGCTCCAGCGCGTGGCGGAAAACGTCGCCGAAACCGCGAAAGTCGAAGCCTATCCGCGCATGGAAGGCCGGCAGATGCTGATGGTCCTGTCGCCGAAATAAGGCGCGATTCCATTTGATTTAGTGCATATCCAGGCGGGGTCTTGCAAGATCCCGCCTGAAAGCATTTTGGCGGGTTCGCTATCAGGATTATATAATCACCCGGCGATGCCGATCAGGGAAATCTGGCGACCGTAACCCGGCTCCCTATTGTGGCACGACCGGCGATAGCTATAAAAACGCTCCGGCTGGCCATAGGTATCCTGCCCCAGCGCCTCGACCCGGTCCACCCCCGCACCCGCCAGCCGGGCGACGACATAGGCTTCTATGTCGAACTGGTGATGACCGGGCTTTCCGGCGGCAAAAAAGCCTTCGTTTGCCGGCTCGGCGGCGGCGAAGGCCGTAAGGAAATCGTCGCTCACTTCGTAGGAGGCACGGGCGATGCAGGGGCCGACGGCACAGACTATGCGGTCGCGCCGTGCGCCCAACGCGTCCATGGCGGCAAGCGTCGCGTCGGTGATACCGGAGATCGCGCCCTTCCATCCGGCATGGGCCGCGCCGATCACGCCTGCCTGTGCGTCGGCGAACAGCACCGGTACGCAATCGGCGGTCAGGATGCCGAGCAACAGACCGGGCCGATCGGTGACGAGCGCGTCGGCGGCCGGGCGGGCATCTTCGGCAATGGCATGTGTGAGTGTGACGACATCGGGCGAATGGACCTGGCGCACGGTGACGAGGGTCGCGCCGGGGAGGACCGCGTCACGGGCGAGATCGCGATTGCGCAGAACCGCTTCGCGCGCGTCGTCCGAACCCAGACCGACGTTAAGACCGGCATGAAGACCGGTGGACACGCCGCCTGTGCGGCCCAGAAAGCCGTGGGGAATGGGGTTCAAGGCGCGGCTTTTGAGAATCTCGATCATATATGTTCCGCTCTACGAAATCTTTCCTGCAAGGGGAGGTGGCAGGCCGAAGGCCTGACGGAGGGGTATCGCTCTCTCGACAGGGTGTCACCCCTCCACCATCCTGCGGATAGTTCCCCCCTCTTTTGAGACAAGTTTCAGGCGAAGCCCTCCGGCTTCGCCCAATCCGGATGGACCAGCGCCATGACCTTGAACAAAGTCCCCATCTGGTCCGGGGCGGTTAGGCGGGTGCGGGCCGTTGCAATGTCTTCGGCGCGATCGGGCTGACATAGGGCTATTTGGCGCTGGGCGAGCTGGGCGGCGCGGGCGTCGATGCCGAGCGCAGTCAGGAAAGCCCCCTGCCCGACCGGACCCAGGACAGTCAGCCCCGCCTGCCGCGCGGCGTTGCCGATCAGGGTGAAATCGACATGGGTGGTAAGGTCGCTGTCGCCGACAGCGACGAACGGGTCGGTCATGCGATGCCCGCGAACGGCCTGCAACGTGTCCCCGGTCGCCGGCCCTTCATAGCCATAATCGATCACCAGCGCCGCTCCGCCCTGCCTCGCGATACGCTGCGCCAGCACCAGCGCGACGGTCGCGCTGGCGGGAGAGGCTTCATGAATCGTGCCGATGGGCGCCCCGGACAGTGCCGGGGGCACCATGCCGTCCATCACGCGATAGCCGGGCATGGGAACGAAGCGGCCCTCCTGCACGATCAGTACGCGTTCGCGCCAGCCGGCTTCGGTGCGGACGATCTGGCGTACGGGCAGCGCGTCGAAAAATTCGTTGGCGACAGCCAGCAGCGGTCCCGCACCGGCATGATGGTCAGGCACACTGTCCAGATCGTCATGCCATTGCGCGTGGGGAAGCACAGCACGCTGGCGGTCGCGCAATACCGGGCTGGTCTCGACGAAATGCACTTTCGGCGCGAGCGCGATCGATTCCATCGCACGCAACGCATCGACCGCCAGCGTGCCGCGGCCTGGGCCAAGCTCCAGATAGAGCGGATCGCCACGCCGACCCGAGCGCTGCCAGATGTCGGCGAGGCAAAGGCCCACCAGTTCGCCGAACATCTGGCTGATTTCGGGCGCGGTGGTGAAGTCGCCGGCCACGCCCAGCGGATCGCGGGTGGCGTAATAATGCGCGTTCGCCTCGGCGATATAATGGGCGATCGAGATCGGCCCGCCCGCCCCGATCTGCCGCGTCAACCGCTGCGCCAGCGTCAGGTCGCTGGCGAACGGATCGTCAGCCAAGGCTGGCCGTCCCGGCGGTCGCCTCGATTCTTACCCGACGCCCCTTCGCCGTCGCGATCAGGTAGATACCGCCGACGATCATCGGCAGGGTCAGCCACTGGCCCATGTGCAGCCCGGTCGCCTGCGCGAATTCCATCAACTGGGCGTCGGCCTCACGATAATATTCGACGAAGAAGCGCGCGCAGCCATAGCCAAGCAGGAAGATGCCGACGAGCTTGCCGGGCTGATAACGCGCCTGGGTGCGCCAGAAGGCGAACCACAGAATGGCGCACAGCAGGATACCCTCAAGCCCCGCTTCGTAGAGTTGGCTCGGATGGCGCGGATCGGGACCGCCGGTCGGGAAGACGATCGCCCAGGGAACATCGGTCGCCTTGCCCCACAACTCGCCGTTCACGAAATTCGCCAGTCGCCCGAAGAACAGGCCGAACGGCACGACGCAGGCGACATAATCATGGACGCGCAGCCAGTTCAGCCCCTCCTTGCGCGCCATGTAAAGGATGCCGAGCGTCACGCCGATCACCCCGCCATGGAAGGACATGCCACCCTTCCACAATTCGAAGATGCGCAGCGGCGTCTTCACTATTTCGGGATCGTAGAAGAGCACATAGGCCAGGCGCCCGCCGATGATGATGCCCAGCGTCGCATAGAAGATCATGTCGTCGGCATGTCGCCGCGCCATCGGTGCGCCGGGCTGCGCGATCAGCCTCAGCAAATACCAGTAACCGACCAGGATGCCCGCCAGATAAGCCAGGCTATACCATTTCAGCGTGAAGAAACCGAGGTCGAGCGCGACCGGGTTCAGCCCCAGGCTGGTGAAATGCAGATGTGCCACAGCGTCAGCGGCCAGCAGAGTGAACAAGGCTTTTCCCCGAGGATTTTCGCCTGCATAGTGCAACATAATCACAAGACCAAGCGGCCAAAATGGCCGGACAGGAGAGAGACGCCGATGGCGCAGCCCGGAACGGCCGCACTCGATAGCGAGCTGGACGCCGCGCTGGCACGGCTGACCGGTCCGGGCGGCCTGTTCAAGATGGGCGTAGCGCTGCGGCATGGCGTCGCAATGCCCTGTATCGTCAATGCGCCGCCGACCCTGCCGGCTTTCTTCGCGACCTATTGCGCGCATTATGGCGACCGGCCGTTCCTGATCGATGGGGACGAGCGGCTGAGCTTTGTGCAGACCCATGACGCCGCGCGCCAGGCGGCGGGCGGATTGATCGCGGGGCATGGCGTCCGGCCGGGCGATCATGTCGGGCTGGCGGCGTGCAACGGGTCGGGCTGGATCATCGCCTATATGGCGATCCTCATGGCCGGCGGGGTCGCCTGCCTCATCAACTGTTTCTGGACTGCAAAGGAAATGGCCGAGGCGGTGGCGGACAGCGGATGCCGGCTGGTGATCGCCGATGACCGCCGCCACGCGATGCTGGAGCCACTGTTGGACGCCGATGGTGCGCTGGTGCGGATTCGCCTTGCTGTGCCGGTCGCCGAGGGCCTGGCGGCGCTGAGGGACAAGGGGGGCGACGCGACCGTGCCGCTGCCCGACGTCGCACCGCAGGACGATGCGACGATTTTATTCACCTCCGGCTCCACCGGCCGCAGCAAGGGCGCGGTGTCGGATCAGCGCGCCAAGGTGCAGGGCGCGCTCAACTTTGCGGGCGCGACCATCTGTATGCTCGACGTCATCACCCGGCGCGGCGATCCGCCGACGCATCTGCCCGCGACCTTGCTCAACGTGCCGCTGTTCCATGTGACGGCGGAAGTATCGGTGCTCCTGCACAGCTTTGCGATCGGCCGGAAGCTGGTGTTGATGGCGAAATGGGATGCGGAGGCGGCGATGCGGCTGATCGCGCGGGAGCAGGTAACCTATTTCGTCGGTGTGCCGCTGATGAGCCACGAGATCGCGACCCACCCCCGGCGCGGCGACTATGACCTGTCGACGGTGAAGGACATGGCGTCCGGCGGCGCGCCGCGCCCGCCCGAGCAGGTGAAACGCATCGCCGACAACATGCCCCACGCGCATCCGGTGATCGGCTATGGCCTGACCGAGACCAATGCGGTGGGTGCGGGCAATTTCCGCGAGGCATATCTTGCCAAGCCCCGCAGCACGGGCCGGGCGACCCAGCCCCTGTCGGAGATCGCGATCCTCGATCCGCAGGGGCGGCGTGTCAGCGTCGGGGAGAACGGCGAGATCGCGATCCGGTCGATCGCCAATATCGGGAGCTATTGGGGCCAGCCGCAGGACAGCGCCGCGCTGTTCACCGCAGACGGCTATGTGCGGACCGGCGATCTGGGGTATCTGGACGACGACGGCTACCTGTTCATCGTAGACCGGTTGAAGGACATCATCATTCGTGGCGGCGAGAATATCCCAAGCGCGGATATCGAAGCGGCGCTCTATGCCCATCCTGCGGTGGTGGAATGCGCGGTGTTCGGCCAGACGCATGATCGCTATGGCGAGGTGCCGGTCGCGGTGGTGCATCTGCGCGCGGCATCGGATATCGACGCAGCCGGGCTGTGCGCCTATTTGAAGAGCGCGATCGCCGCGTTCAAGCTGCCCGAGCGGATATGGATTTCGGACATGCCGCTGCCGCGGCTGGGGACGGAGAAGATCGACAAGCGGGCAGTGAAGGCAGCCTATTCCGCCGCCAAGTGAAATGTCGGATTATGCCGGACCCACTCCGTCGGCCTCGACCATATCCTCGCCCAGATACCAGCCGGTCACGCGCACGCGCTTTTCGACATGATCCACGGGTACACGGTTCAGAATCAGCCGCCAGCGCCCGCCAAGGTCGCGCTCCAGCACGAAGCCGCCTTCGTCGCGGACCAGCCGCCCGGTCTCGTCGACCTGACTGCCCGGCGTCATGCGAGAAAGGGCGCGGCGACGTCTGGCGGGATACGCAGGATGCGCTGGCTGGCGGCATCGACGATGGCCCACGTCGATTTTGCAAAGACCCTTATCTTGCCGTCGGGACCGGTAAATTCGACATAGCGGTCGAAGCGTGCGCCGCGCGGGGTGTCCCCGACCCAGGTCCTCGCTGTTACTGTCTCGCCTGCCTTCACATTGCCGCGATAGTCGATCTCATGCCGGGTCACGATCCACAGATAGGCGGCGACATGGGCGGGATCGGCCGCCGCTTCCCAATGACGGGTGGCGACTTCCTGAATCCACTGTACCCAGACAGCGTTGTTGACATGACCCATCAGGTCGATGTCGGCCTGCAACGCGGTGATGGTCGTGACGAAGGGTTCTGGCATCAGTCGGTGAAACCTAATTGCCACAGGATGAAGGCGAATTCCTCGGCGGTTTCGTGCAGGCTTTCAAAGCGGCCGGACTTGCCGCCATGGCCCGCGCCCATATTGGTCTTGAGCAGCAGGATATTGTCGTCGGTCTTCGTCGCGCGCAGCCTGGCGACCCATTTGGCGGGTTCCCAATAGGTGACGCGGGGGTCATTGAGGCCGGCGGTGACCATCAGCGGCGGATAGGATTGCGCGCGGACATTGCTGTAGGGACAATAGCTCAGGATCGTCTCGAACGCGGCCTTGTCCTCGATCGGATTACCCCATTCCGGCCACTCGCCAGGGGTGAGCGGCAGGTCGGCGTCGAGCATCGTGTTCAGCACGTCGACGAATGGAACATGGGCGACGACCGCGCCCCACAGGTCCGGGTCGCTGTTGATGACCGCGCCCATCAGTTCGCCACCGGCCGATCCGCCGGAAATGCTGATGCGGCCCTTTGCTGTATAGCCAAGGTCGATCAGCCCTTTCGCCACGTCCACGAAATCGGTGAACGTGTTGGTGCGCTTGTCGAGCTTGCCGTCCAGATACCATTGCTGGCTAAGATCGTCGCCGCCGCGGATATGCGCGAGCGCGAAGGCGAAGCCGCGATCGAGCAGCGACAGCCGCCCGGTCGAGAAGCCCGGCTCCATCGCGATGCCATAGGCGCCATAGCCATAGAGGTGGAGCGGGCCGGAGCCGTCGCGCGGAAAATCCTTGCCATAGACGATCGACACCGGGATCGGCGTACCGTCGCGCGCGGGGACTAGCAGCCGCTCGGTGCGATAGGCGGACGCGTCATAGCCCGAGGGTATCTCCTGCACCTTGAGCAGCTCGAACGTGCCGGTTTTCAGATTTTCATCGAGATGATAGTCGTAGATGGTGTCGGGGGTGACCATCGATTCATAGCCGATACGCAATGTGGTCACGTCATATTCTGGATTGTCGTCCAGGCTGGCCGAATAGCTCGCCTCGGGAAAAGGGATACGCGCGAAACCGTGCGTCGCATAGTCGCGCAGCTCGATCTGGTCCAGCCCGTCCTCGCGCCCCTCGGTCACGTAGAAGCGCTTGAACAAGGTGAAGTCGGTCAGGTAGAAATTGTCGGACGGCGCGATCACTTCCTCCCACTGCGCGGGCTTGGCGATCGCGGCCCTCACCAGCCGAAAATTGGGGTGGCTGTCGTTGGTGCGAATATAGAGTGTGCCGTCATGCTCGTCGGCGTCATATTCGCGCCCCGGCTGGCGCGGGGCGACGAGGACGGGCTTGGCGAGCGGATCGTTGGCCGGAATCAGCCAGGCTTCGCTGGTGACATGATCGCCGGTGCCGATGACGATCCATTTTTCCGACGAGGTGAGGCCGATGCTGACGCGGAACCCCTCGTCATCCTCATGGAACAGTTCGACGTCACGCGCGATGGGCTGGCCGATCCAGTGCAGCCGGGCATTGTCGGTGCGCCAGTTTTCATTGGCCAGGCTGTAGAGCAGCCCCTTGTCGTCGCTCGTCCATATCAGGGACGACAGCGTGTCCGGAATGATATCGGGCAGGTCGAGGCCGGTATCGAGATCGCGGATGCGCGCTTCGAAGCGTTCCGACCCGTCGGTATCGATCGCATAGGCGAGATAGCGGCCATTGTTGCTGACCGACATCGCCCCCAAGCGGAAATAGTCATGCCCCTGCGCCAGAGCGGTTTCATCGAGCATCAACTGATCCGCTCCGCCATCGACCGGCTTGCGATACCATTTGCGATATTGCGCGCCGATCTCGAACGCGCGCCAGTAAATCCAGGCACCGTCCTTTTGGGGGACCGACATATCGTCTTCCTTGATGCGGCCCTTCATCTCATCGAACAACTGGCCGCGCAGGTTTTTCAGGGGCTTCATCGCAGCTTCGAAATAGAGGTTCTCGGCTTTGAGATATCCGAGCACATCCTTGTCCTTTACCTTGGGATAGCCAGGATCACGTAGCCATGACCAGGGGTCGTCCACAGTTATGCCGTGCGTGGTGAAGCAGTGCGACCGTGCCGGCGCGGCGGGAATTGCATCGGGCATTTTATAAGACATGGGTATCCATCGTTAACGGCCCCGCGCCCAAAGCTGGCGCGGGAAGAGCATGGCGCTTATGTTGGGGGCCGAACGCCCCAGGCAAGCATAATCGAAACGGAAAAGCGCATGTCCACCTATCAAGACCGCCTCGATGCCTTGCGCAAAGAGCTAAAACGGGACCGGCTGGACGGTTTCGTCGTGCCGCTGACCGACGAGCATATGAGCGAATATGTCGGCGCTTACGCTCAGCGTCTTGCCTGGCTGACCGGCTTCCAAGGATCGGCGGGCAGCGCCGTTGTGCTGCCCGAGGAAGCGGCAATCTTCGTCGATGGGCGCTATACGTTACAAGTGCGCGAGCAGGTGGACGGCGCGCTATGGGATTATCAGAGCATATCCAAGACGTCGGTGGCGGACTGGCTGGGCGTTCATGCAGCGCAGGGCGGGCGGATCGGCTATGATCCATGGCTCCACACCCGCGCCTGGGTGTGTCAGGTCCGTGCGGCATTGGCGGAAAAGGGGGCAGAGTTGATCGCGGTCGACACCAACCCCGTGGATACAATCTGGCCTGACCGGCCCGCCCCGAGCAAGGCCCGCCTGATTGTCCATGAGGATATCTATGCGGGCAAGGGGGCGGCGGAGAAACGGCAGGAAATGGCTGACTGGATCGTCGCCAGAAAGGCCGATGCGGTGGTTCTGTCGGCCCTCGATTCGATCGCCTGGACCTTCAATATAAGGGGGCGGGATGTCGCGCGCACTCCGGTCGCGCTCGCCTACGCTATCGTTCATGCCGATGCGACCGCCGACCTCTATGTCGCACCGGAAAAGATAGGTGAAGATGTCGCCCAGCATCTGGGCAATGCTGTGCGCCTGCATGACCGTGCTGATTTCGGCGATGCACTGGCGGCGTTCGATGGCAAGATCGTGGTCGCCGACCCCGAGCGCGCGGTCGCGGCGATCTTCGATGCGTTGGAGGCAGGGGGCGCGACGATACTGAGCCTGCGCGATCCGGCCGTGCTGCCCAAGGCGGTGAAGAACGCGACCGAGATCGCCGGAACCAGGGCCGCCCATATTCGCGACGGCGCGGCGCTGAGCCGCTTCCTGCACTGGCTGAGCGTCGAGGCGCCCAAGGGCGGGCTGGACGAGATGGTCGCCGCCGCCCGGCTCGAATCCTTCCGCCGCGACACCGGCAAGCTGGAGGATCTGAGCTTCGACACGATCAGCGGCGCAGGCCCCAATGGCGCGGTGGTCCATTATCGCGTCGAGGAAAAGACCAACCGGCCCATTGAGACCGGCCAGCTCTATCTGGTCGATTCGGGCGGGCAATATCGCGACGGCACCACCGACGTGACCCGCACGGTCGCGATCGGCGCGCCGACGGTCGAGATGCGCCGCCGCTTCACGCTAGTGCTGAAGGGGCATATCGCCCTGGCGCGGGCGGTTTTCCCTAGGGGAACACGCGGCGGCCAGCTAGATATTCTCGCGCGGCAATATCTGTGGGCGCAGGGACTCGATTATGCCCATGGCACAGGCCATGGCGTCGGAAGCTTCCTGTCGGTCCATGAAGGGCCGCAGCGGATCGCGACATTCGGTGGCGGGGATGAGGCGCTCCAGCCGGGGATGATCCTGTCCAACGAGCCGGGCTATTACAAGACCGGCGCATATGGCATTCGCATCGAAAATCTGGTGCTTGTTACCGAGCGAGACACGCCGAACGGCGAGCATGTAATGATGGGGTTCGAGACGTTGACCTTCGCGCCGATCGACCGCGCTCTAGTCGACCTGGAGATCATGGATCCGGCCGAACGCGCGTGGCTTGATGCTTATCATGCCCAGGTTCTGGCCATCGTCGGTCCGCAGATGGAAGGGGAGGCGAAAGCCTGGCTCCAGTCGGCTTGCGCTCCGATACGGTGAATGATTATTTACGACAGCACGCGCGCCTAGCGTTTTCGACCTATGCGGCTGAAATGCGGACGCCCGGACCGCTGCGTTAATCGCAGTCCGTAGGCTTGGCCGGATCGGCAGGGGGTATGGACACACCTTGTTCACGCGACTGGCCTTTACGGCGGCGCAGATTGTCCCGCAGCGCCTGCGCCAGTCTTTTCGTGCGGTCTTCCTCGCTACTCATAAGCAGCGCTTAGCCAAAATCATGTATGTCGGGCAAGCCGCCTTGACAATCGCTCCGAACAAGGGCCATAGGCCCGCTTCCCATCCGGCCCGGACATCCGGCCCGACGCGAACAAAATGGTATGCTGCCGTAGCTCAGTGGTAGAGCGCATCCTTGGTAAGGCTGAGGTCGTGAGTTCAATCCTCACCGGCAGCACCATTTTCTCAGTGCTTTCAATGCATTGGGCGATATAGAGACCAACTTTTTTAAGGCGCAAATCACAGGTTCGAATCCTGTCGGGGTGCACCATTGCCGTAGTATCGACCGCAGATCGATACGGCACATCGTCAATCTCATAGCCCGCTCAATAGATGAGGCGACAGGTTGCCCCCTGTTGTGACGCATCGCGCGCGCAAGCGGAATGGAAATTGGCAGCCTCCATGCTTGAGGCTTCGGCTCCAAATCGTAGATTCTAAGCTGTGCTTATCGATTGGTAAGGCCTAGAAGCTTGCAGTATTGCTGGCGACTAAGAACGCTATCGGAATTGGCTCGACGGTCATGGCAGGCTGGCATCGGTCACCGTGGACCAACACCATTCGAAGTGATCAAAAGGTTGCTTCCACCTTTGTTTTCACCAACCTAAGTATCCTGCGCCGGATCAAACCGCTGACCGGGCGGATGAGCATCCAGTATGACAGCAATTTGATCCGCGACGCGCGGTCGGCACAGTAGATGCGGGTACGTGTGGTCAGCAACGTTCGACCCTCACCCAGCGCTTGCGTTTCGAAGTTCATCACGAGCTTCGCCGCGTCATTCCGGTCGAACGCCTGAAATGCGGCACCATCCGGTATGGCTTCCAGCCCGAAATCGGCGGTCCAGAAGCGACCCACCAGCCCGTAGGCGACTTCGTTGTCGGTTCGTGCCAGCAAAGTGAAGGTGTGGATACCGAACGGGGCTTCCGACCCAGTACGTCCAAACAGGCGACCAGGTATTTCACGCAACTGGATCAACCGACCGATAAGCACGTCGTCGGCGGGATCGAGGCCGGCGACCGCATTCTGTATTGCTGCGGCGTTCGCACGGATCGTAATCGCATGCCGTTCGGCAAAATGATGAACCGGCAGATAGCGGGACGATAGGGACGCGGTGTTTTGCATTTCATTCGCCGGGGACTGAACGAGGCCGATCGTTTCGAGCAGCCGCCAAGTGAATGTCAAAGCCCAAAATTTGTGGCGGGATTGGTGCCGCTCTTTACTTTGACGCGGTGACCGCTTGGGCCAGCAGTGATTGGCAATACGAGGTTTGTGGAAGGTGTGGCTGGCCAAGGCGCTGTTGTTCTGCTTTCGCACAGGCAAAGTCTTCAACAAAGAACTTGTCGACTCGCAAAGCCTCGACATAAGCAATCGCCAGGCGACGACCTTGGTCGACATCGGTTGGATGATGGACCCCGCAGATAACCCGGCTTTCGCCATAGCGAATACCACGCTCCAAAATAGCGCGTCGACGATCCGGGATGAGGTCGGCCAGAAGGAGTGCGGCAACATACCCATTCATCGCGTGTCCCGACGGATATGACTCCTGGTCTTTCAGAAACGCCGTGTTGCAGGGCAGGATCGATGGATCTTCGACATAGGGCCTGGGCCGTGGGTTTCGAAGCTTTTCGGCGGCGGCTAGGCTCCCGCGTCCGCCAGCGCGCGCGACAGAACGAACGTCAGGGCCGGGCGCGACTTCTGATCCAGAGTCGTACCGGCTGCATCGCTGAAACGGGCAATCAAATCCTTGACGTAATACGCCTCGGCGTCGGCGATCGCCTCTTGCTCGGCAGGCCGTCGCCAGCTGGCCTCAACGTTATCAGCACAATTGCCCGGCTTTAGCCAGTATAACCCCAATCCTATTCTGGTAAATCGGCTTCGCGCAGCACGCGCATAACATCGCGAAAGACTCCTTCGAAGGGCGGCAGATCGCTCATCTGCTGCTGCAACCTTCCCGTCCAAAGGGTGCCCAGACGCTTCTCTTTGGCGGCGATCCCGGCGGTCACGCCATTGGGCATACGTTCTCGAAGGGCGAGCTTCTGGGTGAACTCGCCAAGATATTCCGCTGGTAGGATGTTACGTTCCTCGAGCAGATTCCAAAGATCGTAGAGATCCCGCGGCTCGGTACGGGCCTTGTCCGATAAGGCCGCCAGCTTCTCGATGAAAATCTCCGCCAGACTGTAGGCCAGAATGGTCGGACCTTCCGGCAGGTCGGCAAATTCCTCGAAGGTCCGCAGGATCGGGCGCTCTGCCAGGGGAAAGCAGAACACCTCAGTGATCGTGACATCGACTTTCACGTCGCTGCGCGCGG
>CAXUEQ010000007.1:0-56423 GCA_964250175.1 uncultured Sphingobium sp.
GAGCAGGCGCGCGCGACCGTATCTGACATGATCGTCGTGCCCGAACCAGCGATCGGGCCCTGAAAATGTATTCTGCAGGGGCCTACGGTGCCAAAGAAATTTTGGCTGTCGCTGACGAGTTTATCGACCTTCAAAGACAAATCGTGGATGTTCTCAATCGTCTCGCTGTACGCCCACGTCCCCTTTGAGATCATGGCAAGAAAAATGTCCTTAGCTATTTGACGGTCAGCATCGTTAACATCCCCTTGAATATCCCAGCAACGATTAACCAAAACGGCACCTGCTTCTAGCATGGATGCCGTTATCTTGATTCCGCTTTGGGCGTCAGTAGAAGGTTGACCTTCTTGGGAAATATCGAAAATCACGAGTCGTTTGCTTTCTCAAGTATATAATTGCCAATTATCTGCTTAATATTCACTTTGGTACAAAAACATGCGTCAAGATCAATTGACCACATCTCTAATGACAGCTTTAAAATGGCATTACTTTAAAATCATCATGATGAGCGCTTTTTCATCAATATCATGATCCATTACTTTCCATCCGCATGTTGCGCAAAACCCAACGAATATGCGCTACGAACATCGTAACAGACGTATGCGCATCTCCCAGCAAGATCATTTCATGAATCATGCGGTAATTATGAATATATTTTTCCCAATTAATCCCTGGGACCATTTCGGAAAGAAGGGACGTATAAAAACGAATATAGGGACGCTTATAGAAAAACTCCAAAAACTCGTTTCCGGATATTTCATTCAAAATATTATGATAATTGTATAAAGACAATACGAAGGCACGTTCGTTGCGGCGCTCCCACGCCAATTCAATTCCTTTGAACGCATCGCTAATGAGCTTTTCATTTTTAGGATCACGCGATTTTCCGGTCGCAACGCGTACACCGAGTACGCAGATAGACTCTGTAAATTCGAGAAAATTCACCAATTCCTCAGCGCTTAACTTGCGGATGCGTGCGCCTCGGTTAGCGATAAGTTCGACCACCCCTTCTCCTGCCAGCATGTGAAGCGCTTCTCTGACAGGCGCGCGGCTGACGCCATATTCCTCGGCTAAATCTGCCGCAATCAAGCGTTGGCCAGGGGCATAGCGACCTTTCAACACGCCATCCACAATGGCATCCACCACCGAAGATACTGAGGAAGCAGAAACATTATCGTCTGCGTTTTCTAGTGGTCGTAATAACATGCTCATTGAGACGCCCTATCGTATCGCCTTGGTTTAGCCAAGCGCGGCTTAGGCATTAAAGAATGCAGCTTGCGTCTCTCTCATTTTAATGCATACAATATCATCATACATAGAGAGGGTAAAATGACGGAAGTTGCCATAAATCTTCACGACGGCCTTGTTCGCCAGTTGCAGCAACTGGTTGGAACAGATCATGTTTTGCTGACAGTGGAGGACCGCGATTTCTATTCTGCCGACCTTAGTTGGCGAGAAAATGAAGCGGCGGCGGCCGTGGTGCAGCCCGCCTCCACGGATGAGCTGAGTAATGTAGTTGCGGCCGCCACGCGTGCCGGCCATGCGGTTGTGGCCCGAGGTGGCGGTATGTCTTATACCAGTGGTTACACGCCTTCCCAGCCTGGGATGATGCTGGTCGATATGCGGCGGCTCGACAAGATCGTCGAGATAAATACGGATGATATGTATGTCATCGTTGAATGCGGCTGTACTTGGAAAGAGTTGCATGAAGCACTGGCACCGAAGGGGGTTCGCACACCTTATTGGGGACCGTTGTCCGGTGCTTATGCCACAGTAGGCGGCGCATTATCTCAAAACAGTCTGTTCCATGGCTCTGGCACCGGTGGGACCGCTGCCGGTAGTGTATTAGGACTCAAGGTGGTGCTTGCCGATGGTGCCGTCATCACGACGGGGTCATGGGGACATAAGGACGGCAACCCCTTCTGGCGCCATTTCGGGCCTGATCTTACGGGCCTTTTTACGGCGGACAACGGGGCCATGGGTATGAAGGCCGTTGCCGCACTGCGGCTGGTCACAGCGCCACAACATACCGGCTATCTCTCTTTCAGGTTCGACACCCTCACCGCCATGCTGGGTGCCCAGGTCCGCATCGCCAGACTCGGAATCGCGTCCGAATGCTATGGTTTCGACCCTTACTATAATAGCGGCTTTGAGAAGCAGGGTACGACCTTCGAGGAGGGGCTTTCCATTGTCGGGAAGATCGCAAGAAAAGGCGGATTAAAAGGTTTGAAGCGCGCCGCGCATATTGCTTTGGGTGGCAAGAAGATATTGAAGGACGTGCCTTATTCCCTGCACATGACGCTTGATGGACTAACCGAGCGGGTCGCGGCGGAACATACCGATCTGGCCGCAGAAATCTGCGCGGAAGAGGGTGGGGTCGAAATGGTGAATTCCATTCCCACAGTATTCCGCAACGCGCCATTTGGGGGAGTCCGAACGATCCTGCTGGGATCGGATGGCGAAATCTGGATTCCTGTTCATGGCTATTTCCCGCTTTCGACCGCTGTAAAAGCCGCTGAAGCCACTGAGCGTTTCTTGATGGAGCGCAAGGAAATCATGGACGAGTGGGGAATAAAAACGTCCTATTTGACGACCTTCTCTGGTCCCGAATTTGTTATCGAACCCAGTTTCTACTGGAAAGATGCATTGGGTTCGTTCCGCCTGTCACTTATCGAACCCGAGTTTGCCGACAAATGGAAAGATATTCCGGCAAACCTGGATCGCCGCCGCGTTGCCTTGCAACTGCGGGACGAGCTTAGAGAATTGTTCGACTCACTGGGAGCACTGCATCTTCAGATCGGAAAATATTATCCATATCTGGAATTGATGAACAACGAGCCGCTGCCCCGCCTGCTCGATGGCATCAAAGGGCTGCTCGATCCGGAGCGTAAGATCAATCCCGGCGCACTCGGTCTTCGAAGCTGACGTCACGGCATAAGCCGCCCCCGATATTGGAAACAAAGGAGATGTTGCGTGTCCCAAGTGCGCAAAGCCTATATCGATATCGGGCAAGGCAACGAAATCCACTATCGTCATGCCGCGGGCAGGGCGCAACCTGTTGTGTTTTTTCACCAGACGGCAAGTTCCGGACAGATGTTCCTCAAGACCTTTGCCGCTCTCGATGGGCGCTGGGAATGCTATGCATTTGACACGCCGGGTTTTGGAGGATCGTTTGATCCGCCTGCCGATATGCGGCCAAGTTTGGCGCAATATGCCGAATGGCTTCAAGCCGCCATCAGGCTGGTGGGAATAGACTCCTGTCATCTGGTCGGTCATCATACCGGGGCCTGCATCGCGGTGGAAATCGCAGCGCGCTATCCCGAACTGGTCAGAAGCGTTGCGCTAATCGGCCCAGTGCCGCTGACGCCACAGGAAAGGGTGGAGTTTTCGCGGAATTTTGGCGCGCCTTTCACGCCTACAGTCAGCGGCTCCTATCTGCTGGACAATTGGGAGTATTTGCGCGCGCTTGGCGCCGATCAGGATGTTATGTTGCTGCATCGGGAAATGGCGGACATGCTTCGCGCCTGGCAGGGACGTGTCCAGGCCTATGCCGCAGTTTGGGATCAGGATTTTACCGCACTTTATCAAAGTCTGCGTTGTCCTTTATTGATTGCCGCGTCGCCGGATGACGTGCTTTTTCCTTATTTGGAACGCGCTGCGGTGCTTCGCCCGGACGCGCATGTGCTGGACATTGGCGGCGCCAATTTCGAGCCTGATCTCGATCCCGTCACTTTTGCCCAAGGCTTGGAAACTTTCTTGGAGCGGGTGGAGACGAACTGAGAGGCTGACATTCTGCGCTGAGATCGAGATCAATGAGAAGCCGTCGCAAGAATGTCACGCTACGTCAAATTACGGTTGACCAAGCCAATAAGTTACAACATGATTGCATACAGAAATAGAAGACTAAATTTATGACAACGGGATGATCGTAAATTATATTGAGGGGGAGTAATATGCGTGTTCCAACTTTTTTGACCGGATGCTCAATGGTTGCGTTATTAAGCTTGGCTTGTCCGGCCGAGGCGCAAGAGCAGGCAGCCGGACCCCAAGGCTCGTCTCAAAGTGGAGATGATAGCAGGCAGTCCGACGACATTGTGGTTACCGGCCTGAAGCGTGATGAAAAGTTTATCAACGCGCCGGTAGCAGTGCAGGTATTCAGCGCAGCGACCATTGAACGCGCCGGGATAACCCGTCCTCAGGACTTTTTAAACCTGACGCCCAACGTCACGATAGCAACATCCGGCAATGCAGGCGATTTTTTTGTAAATATTCGGGGCCAGGCTTCGGTCCGGAAGTCCGAGTCAGCTGTGGCGGTCGTGATTGACGGTGTGCAACTCGCTACGCAGAGCGAATTCAATGGCGAATTGTTCGACATCGAACAGATCGAGGTTCTTAAAGGCCCTCAAGGCGCCTATTATGGCCGTAACGCCGCGGCGGGTGCCATCATCATCACGACAAAATCACCGACTGATGATTTTGAGGGGCAGGCTCTGGCGTCTTACGGCAATTATAATTCCAGCAAAGCCAATCTCAGCATCGGCGGACCGATCATTCCGGGAAAGCTCAGATTTCGGACGTCGGTTTCCTTCTCCGACACCGATGGCTCCTACACGAATATTGTTACTGGTGAAAAATCGCAGCGCTTTCAGGAAAAAGTCGGGCGTTTACGCTTGGATTGGGACTCTGGGGGGCCACTCACGCTTGATTTCCGGTTGAACGGCAGTCGTGGCAATGGCGGTGGACTCGCTTATAACGCTCAGATTGCCGGCACGACGGTCGGCGGTGTCCAGGTGAACGGCGTGGATACACAGAATACGCGCATTCCTTTCGTTGCCGATGTCCCCGGCAGCAATCGTCAGGACAAGTTCAGTACGTCGCTTAAGGCAGATGTGGATCTCGGCTTTGGCAAGATCACGTCCGTGACCGCTTATAATATGATTACCGACCGATATCAGGCCAAAAATCTTCCCTACGCCGACTATCTTGATCCTCGAAACAATTTCGGCGTGTTTGCCGCAATATTCGGTGACCGCACCCAGAGGTTTCGGGTAGCCAACCGCGCCTTCACCCAAGAAGTACGGCTGACATCTTCGGGGGCCAGTTGGTTTCAGTGGCAAATCGGCGGCTATTTCCTGAAAGCGCGCAGCAGTTCTACGACCGAGCAGGGCCTCAACGGTCGGCCACAGCTCAATCCTAATGGAACTGTCGTGGCTCCGGTGACATATAATGCCGATGGAACGTTGACACGCACACTCCAAGGCGGTGGTGTGATCTTGCCTACAGACGGCATCGATGGTCTCAATACCGTTAATCCAACGGACAATTATGAGATTAATAAATATCGTTACACCAACTATGCGCCATTCGCGAACGTGCAGATCAGCGCTACCGATCGGATCGATATTCGGTTGGCGGCACGCTATGACATTGAAAAGCGCTCGATCCGCAATGCTACGCCCAATGTGCCTAATCCGGTCACCGGTGCATCGACCTATAATGTCTGTGTGCTTGCAACGGGACGTACAGCCGCAAACTGCATAGGGAACGCTACGTTCAAGCAATTGCAGCCGAAGGCGACGATTACCTATAAGATACCTGCCCGTGGCTCAATTTACGCCAGTTGGGGACGCAGCTTCAAATCCGGCGGTTTCAACCCGATCGGTACGCGCACCCAACTGCTTGCGTCGCCTGGCGCTGATCCAACCAAGATATTCGTTCAGGATACCTATCCCAAGGAAGTCGGCACTTCTTACGAGATCGGATTCAAGAGCCAGTTCTTCAATCGCCGTCTAAGCTTCAACGGGGCGGTATTCCAGACAGACGTAAATAACGCCCAGCAGTTTGAATTTTTCCCCAACGCCGGCATTCAAGCGGTATCGTCTTTGGACAAGGTAAAAATCAAGGGTTTCGAATTCGATGCCAATGCGCGATTGAACGATGTGATATCGATCTTCGGCGGCTATGGCTATATCGACTCCAAGATCCGCAAGCTGGCCTCAGCCCCGGCATTTGTGGGTAATCGTACGCCTTATTCAGCCAAATATAATGTGAGCGCCGGCGTTCAGATCAACCAGCCGTTGACAGAGACACTGAGCCTCACGAGCCGGGTCGATTATACGCGCACTGGTTCTATCTGGTATGATGCGTCAAACCTGCCGGGCAGCAAGCGTACGCCAATCGATCTGGTCAACGCGAGGATCGGTTTGGTGCGCGGTGACTGGGAATTCAACATCTGGTCCAAGAACTTGTTCAATGAACGCTATAACAGCGAGGCCATTCCTTTGCTGAGTATTCTGAACGTCACTTACAAGGCCGCGCTGCGGACGTTCGGCGCGGAAGTCAGAGTCAAATTCTAACCCTGTTTTTCACAGAGTGGAGATATGTTATGGAAAGCGACACGATCGACCTGAAGAGCCAGTATCGCCACGAAGTTCTGCCCGCGACCACAAGCGATGAGGACGCCCGGCAGGAATTTGTGAAGAGCCTGAAATTTCATCTTGCCAGCAAAATCGCGCCGGGCAATCGGCTGGCCTATGAAGCGCGCGCTGCCAAGGCGTTTCAGCAGGAGCAGGGCCGCGTCCCGGACAGTTACAAGGATGTCCGCACCGCGATGGGAAGCGAACCCTATTTTCGTTTCTGGTCGTCGTTGCAGCGTAACAGTCAGGAGATGATGTGGAAATCGGCCCAGCTTCCGGTCGAGCGGTCTTTTGATACATTGATGCAGGCCAGCAAGACCGTGGGTGCCGCGGGCGGCACACTCAGGCTCGATCCCGCGCTGGAGATTCCACGCTATCACCGGCATGTCGATATTCATTGCATGCCGGGTGGCTATCATACCGAATTCGTGGCGGACGACCTGTCCAATGGTGCGGTGTATGACCGCGCCGTGTATATCTATGCCATGGGGCGTATGGGGCCGCTGAACTCCGATATCGGCGATACAACAATCGCTTACGTCAAAGAGCATTTTCCCGATCTGCAGCCTCGCTGCATCCTCGACATGGGCTGCACCGTCGGTCATTCGACCTTGCCCTATGTCGATGCTTTTCCCGGCGCAGAAGTTCATGGCATCGATATCGGCGCACCCGTGCTGCGTTATGCGCATGCGCGTGCGGAAAGCCTTGGGAAAGCGGCTCATTTCAGTCAGCAGAACGCCGAGCGGACGGATTTCGAGGATGGCCGGTTTGATCTGATCGTCAGCCATATTCTGGTCCATGAGACCAGCCATGTGGCGATCCGCAACATCATGCGCGAGGCTTATCGCCTGCTGCGTCCGGGCGGGGTTATCGTGCATGCCGAAACGCCGCCTTATCGCGATCTGGAGCCATTCGACGCGTTCATGCTCGATTGGGACACACGTAACAATAACGAACCTTATTGGGGCGCCAGCCACGAAATCGATCCGGCGCAGATTGCCGCCGAGACCGGTTTCGGACCGGAGCAGGCGTTCGAGGGCATGCAATCCAGCGTGTTCGACGAGGCCGAGGCTAAGCGGACGAAAGTATTCCAGGGTGGTGACTTCGGCGGTGGCGGAATGTGGTATATGTGGGGTGCCCGCAAGCAAGGATAAGCAAGCAAGGAAGCAGGCTGGTGATCTCCCGGTCACCGGCCTGCGGCGAGGATATGATGATAGAATTGCAAAAAAAGGCGAAGGGGGAACGTCCCCGCTATTTCGACGATCCCGCAGTGGAAAAATTGCTGGCGATCACCTTGGCGCTCGCCGGAGAAGTCGCGGTTCTGCGGGACCGGATAGACACTATCGAGCGACTTGGGGAAGTGCATGCGCCGATCTCACCGACGGCGGTGGACGGCTATGTTCCGGATGCCGATGTGCGCGCCGCGCGCGATGACTGGCGCGAGACATTTCTCGAATCCGTCTTGCGCGTCATTCATCAGGAGCGTGAGGAACTGGAGCGGCAGGCCAGTCATGAGTCTTATGATGATGCAGTCGGGGCGGTGAGCGCCGCTTGACGACCGGCCCGTTCCGTCCGGCGATTCTGATCACGGCAGCCTGGCCGGAGGCTGCAATGGAACGGGCGCGTCGCTGTTATGATGTTACGCAGTCTCATATAGCCGATCATGATATATGCGCGGCTTTCGAGCGCTTCGATGCCATCTGTCCCACCGTCACCGACCGGCTTCCGGGATCGCTGTTCGATGCGGCGGAAGTCAGAACCCGATTCATAGCGAATTACGGCGCGGGTGTGGACCATATCGATCTGGCTGCGGCGCAACGGGCCGGAATAGGGGTGTCAAATACACCGGACGTGCTGACTGGTGCAACGGCCGAAACGGCTATCCTGCTCATGCTCATGACCAGTAGAGGCGCTTTGATCGCCGAACGGACATTACGTGAAGGTGGATGGAGCGGCTGGACGCCGACCGGACAATTGGGGCGGGGCCTGGCGGGAAAATGCCTTGGTCTTGTCGGTTTCGGCCGCATTGCTCAGGCGACCGCGTGTCTGGCGCGGCCCTTTGGCATGGACATCCTCTATCATACACGCACACCCCGGCCTGATGAAGCGGCAAGCATCGGCGGCGCGCGGCATGTGCCGACGCTTGATCGGCTTCTGGATCAGGCGGATATCCTGTCGCTGCACTGTCCGGGTGGCGAGGCTACCCGTCATTTGATCGACAAGGCGGCGCTGGCCGCGATGAAGCGGGGGGCGATCCTCATCAACACCGCGCGCGGCTCGGTGGTCGACGAAGCAGCGCTGGCGGATGCGCTTGCGTCGGGCAGGATCGCGGCGGCGGGGCTCGACGTATATGCGCATGAACCCCACATATCCCCCGCACTTCTGGCCTGCGAAACCGCTGTTCTGCTGCCGCATATCGGAAGCGCCACACTGGAAGCGCGCGAGGCGATGGGCATGAGGGTGCTTGATAATCTTGATGCCTTCTTTCGCGGCGATCCGGTGCCGGACCGGCTTGTCTGACCATGGCAGGTCAACTCACCGACCTTCTTGCCGAACACGCATTGCCTCCGACATTCGTCGAGCTTGTCGAAACGTTGCACCGCCCGGTCGCACAGCATATCCAATCGCTTAGGGCAGAGCGGTCAGCGGCCGCCGCGCCGCTCATCGTTGGAATTTGCGGTGCCCAGGGCAGCGGCAAGACGACCATGACAGAGGTGTTGAGAATCTTGCTAGGCGAGGCGGGATATAGGGTCGCCACTCTGTCGCTCGATGACCTGTATTTGCCCTCGGCCGCACGCGTCGAACTAGCGAAAAGGGTACATCCCCTGTTGCGTACACGCGGCGTCCCCGGCACGCATGATCTGAAACGTGGTACGGACTTGTTGACCATTCTTGGCAAGGGCGGTTCGCACGCGCTGCCACGGTTTGACAAAGCGACGGATGATCCGTTGCCGCGTCACGGCTGGCCGATCGTGCAAGGGCCGGTCGACATCGTGGTTCTCGAAGGATGGTGCGTCGGTGCACGGCCGGAAGCAGACGCCGCACTCTTGGCGCCGGTCAATGCGCTGGAGCGGGACGAGGATCGGCGTGGCCTTTGGCGGCGCTTCGTCAATGCCCAGCTTGCCGGTCTGTATCGGACGTTCTTCGACCGCCTTGATTTGCTTCTACTGCTGGAGGCGCCCAGTTTCGAGGTCGTTGCCGGCTGGCGGCACGAGCAGGAAGACAAGCTGCGGGCGTCCTTGGCAAGGACAGGGCGAAGCGGGGGACAATCGCCTGTAAAGCTTGACCGGTTTCTGATGCACTATGAGCGTATCACGCGCCATATCTTGGCCGAGATGCCCGATCGCGCCGACATTCTTATAGCGCTCGACCAGATGCGTCAGCCACGATCCGTCAGACCATAGCCCATCCTTTAAGGCAGCCACGGGCAGGATTCGGCGCGACGGCCTTCGAAGGCCGCGATTTCCTGGTCATCGCACAGGGTAGTCCCGATCATGTCCAAGCCAAGCAGAAGCTTTTGCTTTGCGCCTGCGGAAATGGAAAAGCCGATACGCTGATCGTCCCATTGGATGGTCTGCCGGGTCAGGTCGACTGTCATCACTGTGGCACCGTCGGCAGCCTGTAGCAAAATCTCGCTTTCCTCGACGCCGACCATGGCAGGGAGCAGACCGCAATTGATGCAATTATTATAGAAGATATCGGCAAATCCTCTGGCCACAATCACCTTGAAGCCAAAATCGAGCAAAGCCCAAGGCGCATGTTCACGGCTTGATCCACAGCCGAAATTGGCGCCCGTCATCAATATGGTGGAATATGCGGCTGACGGACGGTTGAGGAAGAAATCCGGGCGTGAGGTTCCGTCGGCGTCATAGCGCAAATTGTGGAATAATGCCGAACCCAGCCCCTGCCGGCTGATCGTTTTCAGAAACCGGCCCGGCAGGATCTGATCCGTATCCACGTTGTCCGCGGGAAAAGCGACGGCCGTGGAAATGATGCGCGAGAAAGGCTGCATCACAGCAACTCCCGAAAATCGGCAAGATAGCCGGCAACGGCTGCTGCCGCAGCCATCGCCGGACCCATCAGATGCGTTCGGCCGCCCGTTCCCTGGCGGCCCTCAAAATTCCGGTTGGAGGTGGATGCAGCACGCTGACCCGGCGCTAGTCGATCGCCGTTCAGGCCGATGCACATTGAGCAACCCGGCTCCCGCCATTCGCAGCCGGACGACCGGAAGATGCCGTCGAGACCTTCGCTTTCGGCCTGTTCGCGGACCCGTTGTGAGCCTGGCACTACCAAAGCCCGGACATTGGGGGCGACATGACGACCGGATAGGATCGCAGCAGCGGCGCGCAGATCTTCTATCCTGCCGTTCGTGCAGGAGCCGATGAAGACCACGTCGATTGGCGTTCCAGCGATCGGTGCCTCGGGGGTCAGGCCCATATAGGCCAGCGCGCGCGCAATATCCGGCCGACTGGCGCCGGGGGTCGCGCCATCAATCGCAATGGCATGTTCCGGGCTGGTACCCCAAGTAACCATAGGCGCGAGAGGGGTGAGGTCGAAGCGCACGTCACGATCGAAATGCGCATCGCCGTCGCTGCGCAGCGCGCGCCAATAGTCTTCGGCCAGATCTCTGTTTGCGCCGTTCGGTGCGAAAGGCCTGCCGGTCAGATAGGCGAAGGTGATTTCATCCGGGGCGATGATGCCGCTACGCGCACCGGCTTCGATCGCCATGTTGCACAATGTCATCCGTTCTTCCATCGACATCGTGCTGACGAATGCACCGGTAAATTCGATAACCGATCCGGTGCCACCGTTCGTGCCGAGTGTGGCGATCAACGCGAGCGCGATATCCTTGGCACCTACGCCGGGTGCCGGAGAGCCGATCAGTTCCACCCGCATCGATAAGGATTTGCGAGAACGAATGGTCTGGGTTGCCAGAACATGCTCCACCTCCGATGTCCCGATACCAAATGCGAGCGCGCCAAACGCGCCATGGGTAGAGGTATGACTATCCCCGCAGACGATTACCATTCCGGGCTGGCTGCGGCCAAGCTCCGGTGCGACCACGTGCACGATGCCTCCGTCGCGTGCGCCCATGGGCAGATATTGAATGTCATGTATTGCGACATTGTGTTCGAGAAGCTCAAGCTGAACACGGGATTCCGGGTCCGCGACGCCGGCCGCTCCCTCTGCCTGTCCTTGGGTGGGTACATTATGATCCGCCAGCGCCAGCGTCAGTCGCGGGCGCCTTACCGTCCTGCCGGCCATTTCAAGGCCGGCGAAGGCTTGGGGCGTGGTCACTTCATGGATCAAATGCAGATCCACATAAAGAAGGGCCTCATCGTCCGCAAAAGTACGAATCGCATGGGCCTCCCAGATTTTGTCGTAAAGTGTCCGACCCATCAGTCCCCCCTCTCTTTCCATTGCATAAATGCATGCAAAATTATGGCTGTCGATGACTTTTTGCTTCTCTAAAACCGAAATTATTCTTTTTGCAGCGATATTTTATGATTCATCACAAGCTAGCTTTGAAGCTCGAATTAAAGCGTTATAGATAATAAATAATTTATTTTCAGTATGTTATAATATACACTTTAGTTACACAGGCGACATAAAATCTCTTTAAGCGCCACTATCATTTGACAACTATAAATGCATGCATAATAGTCATCATATAAATTGAGAAGGCAATCATGGTGGGTGGCAGCAATTCCCTTACGCATATCGAAATTGTGGAAGTGGCGCCGCGCGACGGGCTTCAGAACGAAAAGATACTGGTCTCAACGGACGATAAGATAGCCCTTATCGAACGTGCGATAGATTATGGGGCGCGCAGGATCGAGGTGACGAGCTTCGTCCATCCGGCAAAAGTTCCGCAGATGGCGGATGCGGATGCGGTCGCCGCGCGCTTGCCGGTGCGGGACGATGTGACATTTATCGGCCTGGTCCTCAATGAACGCGGAGCGGAGCGGGCCTTGGCCGCAGGACTTGATCAGCTTGGCGCGGTCTGTGTCTCCACCGACAGTTTTGCCGGTGCAAACCAGGGGCAAGGCAGCGACGCCTCTCTTGCCATCGCCATGCGCATCATGGCGATGGCCAGATCCGCGGGACGAACCGGACAGATAACCATCGGCGCGGCTTTTGGCTGCCCGTTCGAAGGTGAGGTGTCGCAAGACCGTATCGTGGCGATGGCCGCACGCGCCGCGCAGGCCGACCCGATCGAGATCGCGCTTGCGGATACGATCGGCGTGGCCGTTCCGCGCGATATCACGCAACTGGTGACACGTGTGGTAGCGGAAATCGCGCCGATCCCGGTGCGGGTTCATTTCCATAATACCCGCAACACAGGGGTCGCGAACGTCTGGGCGGCGGTGAATGCGGGTGCCACCATCGTGGATGCGTCACTCGGCGGCTTGGGAGGCTGCCCGTTCGCGCCCGGCGCCGCGGGCAATGTTCCTATCGAGGATGTCGCATACATGCTCGAACGTTCTGGCGTCACGACCGGACTCGACCTCGACCGATTGATAGCGGCGACCCACTGGTTGTCGGAAATCGTGGGCAGGCCATTACCCGGAATGGTCGGGAAGGCGGGCCGCTTCCCAAAGATAAATCAGGATAGCAAGGCATGACGTATCGATTGGGCGTGGACGTGGGCGGAACATTCACCGACCTGTTGCTGCTGGATCAGGGTAGTGGCGGATTTTGGCGGCACAAAACGCCATCGACGCCGCAAGACAGTTCGATCGGCATATTGTCCGGCGTGGAAGCGATCTGCGCGCAAGCAGGCATATCGCCCGCAGACATCGAATTCTTCCTGCACGGAACCACCGTTGCTACCAATGCGGTGCTGGAGGGCAAAGGCGCGCGTGTCGGTCTCATCACAACGCAAGGGTATCGGCAGATCCTGCAGATCGCGCGCAGCTATGTTCCTGGCGGGCTGGCGGGCTGGATCGTCTGGCCCAAACCTGAACCGCTGGCGGCGCTGGAGAATACGTTCGAGATTGAGGGCCGCATGGACGCGCGGGGCGAAGAGGTTTACCCGACCGACGATGCCGATATCCGCGCCGCCCTGAATGCATTGAAGGCGCAGGATGTGGAAGCGCTTACCGTTTCGCTGATCAACGCCTATCTCAACGGCGCGCATGAATTGCGCGTCGCCGAACTGGCCGCCGAAATCCTGCCCGACATTCCGATCTCTCTCAGTCACCAAGTCCTGCCCGAGATGCAGGAATATGAGCGCACGCTCACGACCGTCGCCAACGCCTCGGTACGTCCGGTGATGCGCAACTATGTGCGCAACCTGCGCGACAAGTTACGCGGTGCAGGCATGGCGGGATCGCTGTCGCTGCTGCGTTCCGATGGCGGGTTGATGTCGTCGGAAAAAGCCGAGGAGCACCCCGTCGCGCTGCTAATGTCCGGGCCGGCGGGCGGCGTTACCGGGGCTTTGTGGGTCGGCAAGAATGCGGGCATCCGGAATATATTGACGCTTGATGTCGGCGGCACCTCGACCGATGTTGCCCTGATCGAGAATCTTGACCCTCGGCGGGTGCGGACAACCGAAGTCGGGCATCTTAGCGTTCGTGCGTCCTCGCTTGACGTGAAAACGGTGGGCGCAGGCGGCGGATCGATCGCCTATGTGCCCGAACTGACCGGCGCCCTCCGCGTCGGGCCGCAATCGGCGGGCGCGGTGCCGGGACCGGTGGCATATGGCAAAGGCGGAAAGCTTCCGACCGTGACCGATGCCAATGTCGTGCTAGGCTATCTGCCTGAGGCGCTGCTCGGCGGCACCTTCAAGCTGGATCGCGCAGGCGCCAGGGCGGCGGTGCAGACCATTGCTGACGCGCTTGGCATTGGTCTGATGGAAGCGGCGCGCGGCATCATCGACATCGTCAACGAGAATATGTTCGGCGCGCTGCGCATGATCTCAGTGCAGCAGGGCTATGATCCGCGCCACTTCGCGCTGATGGGTTTTGGCGGAGCGGGGCCATTGCATGTCAACGCCGTTGCAAGGCTGATGGGCAGTTGGCCCGCCATCTCTCCGGTTTCGCCCGGCGTACTGTGCGCTCTTGGCGATGCGACCACGCAGATGCGCACGGAGACGGCGCGCAGCTTTTCCCGCCGATTCAGCGATACCGATGAGGCCGAAGTCCTTTCTATCCTTGATGAGATGGCGAAGCAGACCCGCGCCGAGCTGACTGCGGAGGGTATTCCCGATGCCGATGTCACGACTTTGTTCGAGATCGATGTGCGCTATGAGGGGCAGGCTTTCGAAGTGCCGCTGTCGATTGATGCCGATACGCTTGAGCAGGACGGTCTTGCCGGCATTACCGCCAGGTTCGACAAGGAGCATGCGCGCCTGTTCACCTTCAACATGGACAGTGCGCATGAACTGGTGAATTTGCGCGCCGTCGCGCTTGGGCCGTTGCTTGATCTTAAGGCTCCTGCGCTGGCCCGTGGCAATGGGGATCCATCTGCCGCCAAGTTACGTGATCACGAATTGTGGACCGGTGGCGCAATGCAGCCCGCGATCATTTATGACCGTTCCAAGCTGCTGGCCGAGGATGTCATTCGTGGCCCGGCCATCGTCATCGAAATGGATGCGACCACGCTGATCGAAGCCGGGTGCGTCGGCAAGGTCGATGCCGTCGGTAATATTCTGATCACTCCGGCTTAAGGGGAGCAAAGTCCATGCCCGCACGGATAATACAGGCGAATTCCGCGCCCTTCGCCACTATGCCGATCGATCCGGTCACGCTCGAGGTGATCGAAAATGCCTTGCGTAATGCCCGCATCGAAATGGACGCAACCTTGGTGCGAACCGCCATGTCGCCCGGCATCCGCGAGCAGGGTGATGCCTTTCCGCTGATCGCCGATCGCAACGGACGCATGATCGTCGGTCAGTTCGGCTCCTATATCAGTCCTTTCCTTGAGGGCTTCGATGGAACGATCGAGGAAGGCGACATGATCTTTCTGTCCGATCCCTATTCGGTCGGCGGTGCGATCAGTCATTCCAATGATTGGCTGGTGTTGTTGCCGGTGTTCAAGGACCAGCGACTGGTCGCCTATACTTCGATGTTCGGACATCAGTCGGATATTGGCGGAAAAGTGCCCGGATCGATGCCGATCGACGCCACCAGCATCTTTCAGGAGGGGGTGCGCATCCCGCCCGTCAAGATCTGGAAAGCCGGGGTCTATAACGAAGACCTCATCAAGCTGGTGATGCACCAGACCCGCACGCCTGACTGGTGCAAGGCCGATCTGAACGCGCTGATCGCCTCATGCCGGGTCGCGGCGCGACGCGTGATAGAAATGTGCGAGCGTTTCGGCGATGATGTCTATGCGTCAGCCACCGATATGTTGCTCGAGCGCAACTATCGCGCGATGCGGCATCTGGTTGAGACGTCGGTTAGCGAGGAGAAGGTCAGTTTCGAGGATTATGTTTGTGACGATGGTCTGGGTTACGGCCCATATAAGATCAAGTGCACGATGTGGCGCGAGAATGGTCGTGTAATTCTGGACTTCGATGGAACTGATCCGCAATCGGAGGCATCGATTAATTTCTTCCTCAACGAAAATATGATGAAGATGTTCTTCGGCATCTACATGATCATGGTTTTCGATCCGCAAATTCTGTTCAACGATGGCTTTTATGACCTGATCGACGTGCGCATCCCCGAGGGATCGTTGCTGAAACCGAGATTTCCCGCCGCGCTTTCGGGCCGCACCCATGCTTTGGGACGCCTGTTCGACATTTTGGGTGGGCTGCTGGGCCAGAAAACGCCCGAGTTTCTCAACGCCGCCGGCTTTTCCTCCTCACCCCACCTGTTTTATGCGGGCACGAATAAGCAGGGGCAATGGTTCCAGCTTTTCCAAATCGGTTTTGGCGGCATTCCCGGCCGACCGATGGGCGACGGACCGGACGGACACTCCTTGTGGCCCGGCTTCACCAATGTGCCGAACGAGTTCCTCGAACGCTATTTCCCGCTGCGTATAGAACGTTATGAGACGGTGGCCGATAGCGGTGGCGCAGGGCTGCACCGGGGCGGCAACGGCATAAACATGGTCTATCGCTTCCTGGAACCGGGAGTAATCGCGATCCATGACGATCGCTGGTTCACCTATCCTTGGGGTGTCAATGGCGGCGAGCCGGGCGCACGGGCGCGTAAACTGCTGGTTAAGGCCGATGGCACCGAAAAGGTGCTGGGCAACAAGCTGGAGGATTATAAGGTCGAAGCCGGTGACCAGCTTCACTTCATCACTTGGGGCGGCGGCGGCTGGGGCGATCCGCTGGCGCGCGATCCCGCGCTTCTTGCAAAGGAACTGCGCCAGGGGCTGATAACCGCCGAAGGCGCGCGCCGTTATGGCGTGGTGCTGATCGACGGCGTTGTTGATGCTGAAGCCACCGACAGATTGCGTGCGACCTTGCGCGCAGCGCGCCCGGATATTCTGCCCGTCTTCAACCACGGCCCCGATATCGAGACATTGCGGGCACGCTGCGAGGCGGAAACCGGCCTGCCTGCGCCAGTGGCCCCGGTTAGGCGCCAGATAGCAACAGCTGCATAACGGGGAAAAGCATGGAGACGATAAACAAAGGCGCGCTTAAGGATATCCGCGTCATCGAACTCGGCCAATTGATTGCCGGTCCTTTCTGCGGACAGTTGTTGGGCGATATGGGCGCCGAAGTGATCAAGGTCGAGCCGCCCAAGCAAGGCGATCCCATGCGCAACTGGGGGCATAGCGAGCATAAGCTCTGGTGGGAAGTCGTCGCCCGGAACAAGAAATCGGTGTCTGCCAACCTGCGGGTTCCGGAAGGTCAGGAGATTGTTCGCAAGCTCGCCGCCCATGCTGATATTCTTATCGAAAATTTCAAGCCGGGAACGATGGAAGACTGGGGTCTTGGCCCCGAGGTGCTTCAGGCCATCAATCCCCGGCTTATCATCGTGCGCGTGTCCGGCTACGGCCAGACCGGTCCCTACGCGCGCCAGGCCGGCTTTGGCGGCATCGGCGAGGCAATGGGCGGCTGGCGTCACATCGTCGGCTATCCCGACCGTCCGGCGTGCCGTATGGGCATATCCATTGGTGACACGCTGGCGGCGACCTATGGCTGCATGGGTGCTTTGGCCGCGCTTCACGCCCGCGAACAATCGGGCAAGGGACAGATCGTGGACAGCGCCCTGTATGAAGCTGTGCTTCAGGTCATGGAAAGCCTGGTGCCTGAATATATGGTCGCCGGCCATATCCGGCAGCGGAGCGGTTCCACCCTGGAAGCGGTGGCGCCATCCAACGTCTATGATTGCAGCGACGGCGATTTCATGATTGCCGCCAATCAGGATGCCGTGTTTGCAAGGCTTTGCCAAGCCATGGGCAAGCCGGAATTGGCGAAAGACACGCGCTATTTCGACCATCTGTCGCGCGGCCGCCATCAAAAGGAACTGGATGACCTGATTGAGGACTGGACCCGCGGGCTGACCGTTGCGGAAGTCGAAGCGCTGATGGTGACCCACTCGGTCCCGGCCGGTCGCATATATCGTGCGCCGGAGATGCTCGAGGACGAACATTTCGCTGCGCGCGACGCCCTGGTCGAGGTTGATACGGTCCGCTGGGGCAAGATCAAGATGCAGAACAGTTTCCCTAAGCTTTCGGAGACGCCCAGCAGCATCCGCTTCGCTGCTCCGACATCGATCGGCGAGCATAATGATGAGATTTACCGCAGCCTGCTGGGGCTGGACGACGATGCGATCAATTTGCTCAAGGCCAACGACGCGATATGAGCGATATCCTTGTCCAGGATTCCAGAAAAAGTGGCTATGCCGGGGTTTTCGATGGTAAACTCGTGCCGGGTCAGTCTCCGGCATTGCTCGTCATCGATGTGTGCAATGCCTATCTGCAACCGACGGCACCATTTTATGCCCCCGCCTTTACAGCGGCCTTGCAGGTTATTTTACAGCTTGTGGAGGCGGCTCGAATATCAGACTGCCCGGTGATTTTCACGCGCGTCCTGTATCAGCGGGGCGGAATAGACGGCGGTCTTTTCTATCGAAAGGTTCCCGCTCTGAAAGCGTTCGATGAAGGTTCGAGCCTTGGTGCGTTCCCGCCCGAGGTCATGCCGCGGGAAGGGGAGGCCATCATCACCAAGCAATATGCTTCGGCTTTTTTCGGCACATCGCTCGCCGCCACACTCACTGCGCGCCATATCGATACCCTGATCCTGACCGGCTTCTCAACGTCCGGCTGCGTGCGGGCGACCGCGACCGACGCCATTCAGCATGGTTTCGTGCCTTTCGTCGTCAACACGGCATGTGCGGACCGGCATATAGCGGTGCATGAAGCAAGTCTTTTTGATCTACAGTCCAAATATTCGGAAGTCATCAATACAGATTTTGCGAATAGTATAATTTCATGATTTCAATAATCATAATGGAGCTATAAGTCGGTATTTTATAAAGGGTTTAAAATGGAAGAAAGAACTTCATCCTGGCAACCGCCCTTATGGGGCATCGGTCAAGTGGCAGTGCAGATATTCAGGGATGTCCCATCCCTTCTTCTTCTATTTTATATGACGCAGGTTTTATCAATACCGGCTTTCATGGCAGGCTCATCGATTTTTTTGCCAAAATTGCTGTGGGGTGGGCTTTGCGATGTCACCATTGGCACCTTTCTGGACAGAGTCAGCCTTAAGATCCCCCGGCGTTACTTTCTGTTGCTTGGAGCCTTGCTCACCCCGGTAGCCTTGATCTTGCTTTTCGTGCCGCCTACCGCAGAGACGGCCAGTGAACGCTCTTTGCATATCTCTCTTTTGTTGTGCCTATACATGCTGAGTTTTTCAGCCTTTTCCGTGCCGCATTTGGCGATCGGAACGGAGATTTCTCAAGATCCTCATCAACAGTCGAAGATCATGGCCTGGCGCACCGCTTTCATTGGAGTGGGATTGCTTTGCGGCGCGGCGCTTGCGCCATTTCTCGTGCAATATTTTGGCGGTGGAGTGCGCGGCTATCAGATAATGTCCTATTTTCTCTCCGCCCTTTGCTGCGGATCGTTAGTCATTGCGTTTGCCGGATCGCGCGAGCCGTCTCGGCTAATCGTCGAAAGGCGGCGTCCAACCCAAGGAAACTGGGCGGCCGTTCTCGCGAACCGCCCTTTCCTGTTCCTGTTTTTCGCCTATTTTGCGCAACTGGTCGGGCAAGGCAGCGCCTATGCCACTTTGGCCTATGTCGTGACTTTCAAACTCGGCTTTTCGGAACCGCTAAAGGTCCTGAGTCTGTCGGTCCTGATAACGGGAACTTTGTTCGTCTTTGTTCAGCCCTTGCTCGTGCGCTTCGTCAAGCGTTGGGGAACACGACGATCTTTTATCGTCGGCTCCGTATTTTACGCACTTTCGCTTATCTGGATCGCGTTCAGCCCGAAGGAGAGCATTGCAAGCCTGGTTGGCGCTTCCATCGCATTGGGCATAAGCAACGCATCTACTTTCCAGAGCATCTTTACCAGGCTAAGCCTCATCCTGTCCCAAGATAGATGCCTCGATCCGGGCGAGCGGTCGCGGTCCGGATTTTATGCAAGCCTGTTCGTCATCAATGACAAGGTCGCCTTCGCCTTCGGAGGGACACTGATCGCAGGATCGATCCTGTCGCTATTCAAATTCGTTCCCGGCGGCACCATGGATCAACCTGAGAGCGCGATTACCGGTATCATCCTCGCATTTGCCGGTGTTCCGCTAATTGCTAACATTCTCGCTATTACGCTCATGGCGATCGGCCCTGATTCCACCCGACCGACGAAAACAAGCAAAGATAGGCGTTAATGATAACCAATGGTATAGGAAAGGCTTGCCAAATGAAGGGGGTTAGACTTGTGGCGGTAAAGTAGTTGTTTTCTATGCCCGAGGGCTTCACGTCTAAGAACCGACCAGCGCTGCGAATGCGGCGAGTGAAAAATAGTGGATCGAATGTAACGCTTGGTGCCCGCGTTTGAAGCGACGGTTGGTCAGCCTGGCGCAGAACCTCTCAACGGCATTGAGCCAGAAACACGAGGCCAGCCTCTATACCACTAACGCCGCCAGCGCTTTGGGTTTGCGGCGGTGGCATGGAAGCGCACCGTATCTTGATCAGAAGGTTTTATTGCAAAGAGGCAGAAAACTGTCTCTTTTCAAAATTGATTTAACATAGCTTGTAGTTCTGCATAGAACAGACACCCTGATTGCCACCAAGCTTGAATGGGTGCCGCTGTACGTCAACCAAGGTCGAGATTGCCGTCGATCAGACGCGGTGCGCCGTCTCTCCGCGCATCGTCACGCAGTTCGGGCGGCAAAAGCCTCTGCGTCAGATTCTGATAGCATATCGGTCGCAGAAAACGCTCAATCGCCAAGCTGCCAACCGACGTCGTGCGCGCATCCGACGTTGCCGGATAAGGGCCACCATGCACCATCGCATGCGTGACCTCGACGCCCGTCGGCCAGCCATTGACGATTATACGTCCCACCTTGCGCTCCAATATAGGCAATAGCTTCGCGGCCATTGCTTCATCATCGGCGTCCATATGCAGCGTTGCCGTCAACTGCCCCTCAGCGGCTTTCAATGTCTCGTATAATTCTGCTTCATCACAGCAACGCACCAAAATAGCCGACGCGCCAAATACTTCGTGGCCAAGCGCCTTGTCGGCGATGAAGGCCCGTGCCGTGGTCGAAAACAATATCGCACGGCCACGCATCAAGCCGTTGTCAGCTTTTTTGCCGGTCGCCAGCGTTTTGATATCCGGATGGTCCGCCAGCGCCTTCGTACCCTGCGCATAAGAAGTGTGAATGCGCTGGGTCAGCATGATACCCGACTCAGCTTCGTTTACGGCGCTGGTCGCGGCAGCCAGGAAGGCATCCAGCCCTTCCCCCTCGATCGCCAGCAACAGGCCTGGATTGGTGCAGAACTGCCCGGCCCCCATGATCAGCGATCCGACGAACGCCGTACCCAAAGCCTGTCCGCGCGCTTTCAACGCAGCGGGCATCAACAGAACGGGATTGATGCTCGACATCTCGGCATAGACAGGGATCGGGACGGGGCGAGATTGCGCGAGCGCCAGTAGCGCAAGACCACCAACGCGCGACCCGGTGAAGCCGACAGCGGCGATGCGCGGATCCTTCACCAACGCCGCACCCAGATCGTTGCCAGGGCCGATTAAATGCGAAAAAACACCTTCCGGCAGGCCACTTGCGGCTACCGCGTGGTGAACAGCCTGGGCGATTAACGCACCGGTCTGCGGATGCGCCGGATGTCCCTTCACCACGACCGGACAGCCGGCCGCCAGGGCAGAGGCGGTATCGCCACCGGCTGTTGAAAATGCGAGGGGAAAGTTGGAGGCTCCGAACACGGCAACCGGGCCGAGCGGAACCATGCGCAGGCGCAGGTCGGGGCGCGGCAGCGGTATGCGATCCGGAATGGCGGGATCTATTCTCAACCCCTGCCAGCCGCCCTGGCGCACCACTTCTGCAAATAGCTTGAGTTGCCCCATGGTACGGACACGCTCCCCTTCCAGTCGCGCGCGGGGAAGACCGCTTTCGCGCACGGCAGCGACGATCAGCCCGTCGCCGATAGCCATGATCTCTTCGCTGATACGCTCCAGAAACCGCGCGCGTATTTCCCGGTGCGTCGCGCGATATGTATCGAACGCGGCGTCCGCGGCGGCGCATGCCGTATCAACGTCGGCAAGGCCGTGGACCGTGAAAACCGGGCCTGCCGGTTCCCCGCTTTCGGCGGAAATGGATCGGAACCCGTTCGCTATTACAGGATCATTCGGACCGGTGCTGTCTGTCATCAGGGGCCTCGTTACTTCAGGAAGATGTGAAGACGGGATAGCGGTTCCCCGTCGGTCATGCCGTCAGGCGTTGTGGCGGAGACGGATCGCGATCACGCGGGTGCGCCATTGATCGTGAGGCTCGTCGCAGGCTGCGCATCGACGCTGCGTAGTATCGGACAGGCGAGAAGCGCATTGTCGAATAGCGCACGCACGCGGGCCGGCGCCGCGTGCGTCGTCAGCGAGACTGAGATGGCGACCTTGGAAAAGCCCCCCCCCGCCTTATCAACGGGCATGAAGAAGCGACCGGCATCAAGCTGGCCCGAGAGCGCTATGTCGATCGCTTCGACCGGCACCCCGGCAAGCGCTGCATGAACGGTGAGCGTTACCGAAAGACTGGCTCCAATCGCGACCAGCATCAGTTCGGCGGGATCGGCGGCCGCGCCGCTCCCCCCGAACTGTGTCGGCTCGTCGACCGCGACATGATGACCGGATCCCGCGCGTCCCGCATTCGTCAGCCCCGCCACGCGCCGTACCGAGGCCGAGACATGTTCGATCGTGGGTTCGGTGGCGGTCGCGACAGCGTTGGACTGCGAGCGCATCAGAGCTGCAAACGCAGCCGGCGTCAACTCCATCCTGTTTCCTTCCATACAGCCTGCATAAGTTCAATGTCTGCTTGCGTCCGGGGTCGGCGACGCGGCCAGCCTGCAATCCTGATATTCCCGCGGCATGCGGGCCGATCAACACTGTTGATCGGCCCGCCGAGATTCTACGGTATGTTCGTGATTTTAGGGGCGAAAGGTTAAACGTGCGCCGATCGTTCGCGGACGAAGAGAAACGATCGGGTTTGGCGTAACCGGTCCTGCGTTCAAAATATAGGAGTGGTTGTTGGTAAGGTTCTCGGCATAAAGTTCCAGACTCCACGCCGCGTGGTTGACCCCGAACAGAAGGTCTACATTCTCATAGCTTTCGTTCCGGGCGAAGTTCGGATTTGCCACACCGCCCGGATTTTTTGCGAAGAAGTTAGGCGAGCCGCCCACATGGCTCGCGCTTACCCGTGCGAAACTGTCGAAGCTGGGCGCCAACTCGATATTATACTGCACATAAGCCGAATATTTGTTCTTGATGGAACCGGGCAGCCGATCGCCCTTGGTCACCCCCGTGCGCAACGAAGAGGCGGCATCGATCGACTTTATCTTCGAATCCTGCAACGTCAGCGATCCGCCCAACTGCAAAGCCCTGGACGGACGCGCGGTTGCCTCGATCTCCAGTCCCTTTGAAACGGCATTGCCCGAATTATCTATATAGGCCGCGAAATCGGAGAGCCGGCGAAAGTTGAGCTGGATATCCTTCCAGTCGATATAATAGAGCGCCGCGCTAAATTCGAGCCGGTGATCCGCCAACGACACACGCGATCCGATTTCATAGTTCAGGGTCCTGTCGGAGCCATAGCCGGACTTGATCACCACATCATTCGGATTGATGGCGCTTGCGCCAATATTGGGATTGGTCTGCCCGGCGCGATAGCCGGTGCTGACACTCCCGTATACTAATGCGTCGGGACTTGCCTGGTAGGATGTTCCCACGCGCCATGTCACGCCGCTATCCGAACTTTTATTCGTGAAATTGCGGACATCATATGTGCCCGTGACGAAGTTCAGCGTTTTTCCGTTAAGCGAACCAAAGGTCATTTTGGTCTTGAACGGCCGTATGCCGCCGAACACCTTGAACGCATCGGTCAACGCATAGGTGGCGTCGAAATAGGCGCCCAGATCACTGATCTTGTTCAGTCCGTTGGAGATCGAGTAGGTGTCCGATCCCAGAGCGCCGCCGAAAACCGCGTTTATGCCGACAAGCTCGGAGTCAAACAGAATGTTGACGTCACGGTTGACATAGGTGGCGCCCGCCACCCAACTCAGCGGACCTGAAGAGTCGGAGACCGCGCGCACTTCCTGGGTGAAAACCTTGGACACCCAGGGCGTGAACCGTATGACGAACTCACCTAGACCAGGAATCAGGCCGCCATCGGCATAATAGGCCGTGTCGGTTCGCATATAGGTCGATGACGAGCTTAGGGTGAACAGTCCTGAAAACCGATGATCGATCACGAGATTGACGTTGGCGAACTTGGCCGGTCGCGGTTCCGCAAGATAGGAGGATTTCACATAGCGGCCATATTTGGGGTCCCAGCCATCGCTGTCCTCAGGCTTGCTCTGCTGATAGAAGCTTTCAAGCTTCACATTCGTGTCAGGCTCAGGCGTCCAGAGGAGCGCCGCACGAACACCCCAGTCCTTCGCGTTGTTTTTCGTGCCCAAGTTCAGGTTACGAACATAGCCTTCTTCGTCGCGATAATAGGCTACGGCGCGAAGCGCGAGCGTATCCGTCGCCAGCGGGATATTGACCATGGCGTCATAGCGCTGTCGAAGGGCGCCGCCCTTGGTGACGCCGATATCCACTCGGCCCGCTACGCCATATTCGTTCATCTGCGGCTTGTTGGTAACGATCCGCACCACACCGGCCAGGGCGCCCGAGCCATATAAGGTGCCTTGCGGCCCACGAAGCACCTCTACCCGGCTGACATCGAAGAGCCGCAGGTCCGGCACCACGGCCGCACCGTACGTGTCGGTCACCGGCGCATCGTTGATGTATATCGCCACGGGATCCTGCGTATTCGCGCCAAAGATATAGGTGGAAACACCGCGAATATCGAACGTGGCCCGATTCTTCGTGAATGTATTGGTCGTCAGTCCCGGAACGGTCAGCGAGAGTCTTTCGAAATTGTCGATGCCCTGTTTTGCAAGCTGCGCTTCGGACAGCGCGCTCACGCTCGCGGCAATATCCCTGAGCGATTGTTCGCGCTTGTTGGCGGTCACGATAATGTCGTCGATCTGGCCTGCATCGCGTTGATCGGCGGCCGGTGAAACGCGGTCCTGAGCCCAAGCGGAGGACCCCGTGCCCGATATCGCGAACCCTGCAACTCCAGCTAAAATAGCCGCCTGCAACGTAATTTTACCCTTTGCCATCCTAATTCCTCCTATTTTTATCAACAGATAGTTATAACGATATACCAATGGCGTGCAGCGTCAATATCCGTTGAGGGGTAGCCGCAACGACAAATGGCGACCGGGGAACGGGGGCAGAGATTGATTGTTATAACGAATCTTGCATATGCTCATTCGCTGCTGCTAGAAACCGCGCAATGAGGAAGAAATGCGGCGTCGCGCATTGGAAGTGCAAAAGAACGTACGATTCACGATGCATTGGCGCTTATGCATCGACCGATCGGATATTCAACGCGCCGCTTTTCCACCTCATGCTTTGCAGTCAATCGGCCTCGGGGCCGAGCTACACCACCGCTTTAATACGATCGCATATGTAAATAGGACAAAGAATGGCATCGACCAACTCCAAGCCGCTTTCGGCCGTTGTCCGGCTCGACGTGCGCGAGCTTCAGACCCGCGCGCTCGTGTGGGATAATGTGTGGCCGGTTGACCTCTATGGCGGCGTGTCGGTCGGAAACGACTGGGGGAAGCTTGATCGCTTCGCCGCAGCCGGCGTCGACGTTCTTGGCGTCACCCTTGCCGGAGACGACCATGATGCGGCAGGCGCGTTGCGACTGGTCGCTTGGGCACGATCTTTCCTGCATGCCAACGCCGACCGTTTCGTGCTGGTCGAGCGACTGAGCGACGTATTTGCCGCAAAGGCTGCGTGCAAGCTGGCGATCATACTGCATTTCGAAGGAACCGGGGCGTTCGGTCGTAATCTGGATCTTGTCGAAGCCTTCTACGCGCTGGGCGTCCGGCAGACGATCCTGGCGTTCAACAACGCCAATTTCGTCGGCGGCGGGTGCGCGGAACCCGACGGAGGGCTGACGAAGTTCGGCCTCCGCATGGTAGACGAATTGCAGCGCGTGGGAATGCTCGTCGATCTCAGTCATGTCGGCGAGAGAACGTCGTTGGATGCCCTCGCCCAAGCGCATGTTCCGATGGTGTTCACCCACTCGAACGCTGCGGCGCTGCATGCCAACTTCCGCAACATCACCGACGAACAGATCAGAGCGTGCGCCGTAACAGGCGGGCTGGTCGGCGTGTCCGGTGCCAGCACCTATCTTGGCGATGCCGATTGCCGTAGCGAAACCGTGTTCCGCCATATCGACCATATCGCCCAGATGGTCGGGGCCGATCATGTCGGGATCGGACTTGACGTCGTCTATGACAACCATGCGCTGAACGCCTATGTTCGTAGCCGGCCCGACGAATGGCCAATCGCCCGCGACCCGTCCTGGCCCGGCTTCCGCTATGTCATGCCCGAGCAGATCGCTGAACTGATCGGCCTGCTTCTGGATCACGGCTATCGCGATGTCGACGTCCTCAACATTCTGGGCGGGAATTACGCGCGGATTTGCCGCGAAGTCTGGAAGCGTGAGGCAACGCCGGAGACCAATCGAGCGATGCCCGTTTCCGGCCAGATGATCGGCGTGGACGACGGGATTCAGCGGGAGGAATGACGATCATGGTTTCGAAAAATCCGGACATCGGTGTCATCGCCCTCTAAACGCGCCCGACTGGACCGGATATCGCGCGCTATTCTCCATGGACCCAAAGGGCGGTAAGTTATAATAAGCATTGCTGGCTGCGGTGTCGTTGCCAAACAAGGATCTATGCTCGATGCCATCTCCAGTGAAGAGATTAGCGCCGCTCGTCCCGGCGGAGAACGGCAACCTGCATCAGCAGGCTTACGCCCAACTGCGCCATGCGATCATGGCCGGGATGTACAAGCCGGGCGAGGCGCTGACGCTGCGCGCTCTCGCCGCCGCGCTTGGCACGAGCATTATCCCAGCCCGCGACGCTGTGCTGCGGCTGATCGGCGAGCAGGCGCTGGAGCGTGCCGGTCGCGGCGTGCGCATACCGACGCTGGACGAGCGCAAGGTGGCGGACGTTCTCGCGTTCCGCATCGCGCTGGAAGGGGAAGCTGCGGCCCTCGCGGCGCTGCGCAGGACTGCGGTCCACCTTCGCGTCATCGAACGCATGGCGCAAAATGCCGAGCGATGCCGTCTCGTCGGCAGGCTGGAGCCTTATATGGCAGCCAATCAGGAATTCCACTTCGCCATTTACCGCGCTGCGCAAAATGACCTTCTCGTCTCGATGATCGAGACTCTCTGGTTACAGATCGGTCCTCATCTCGCGAGCATGGCTTCGGGCTTGACGGGTAGCATTCAAGTGATCGATCATGCGCCGCATGTCGCCCTTATCCAGGCCATCAAGCGCGGCGACGCGGACGCGGCGCGCACGGCGTTGCGGGCGGACCTGATCGCCCCATTGGAACTGCGCGCGGCGCCGAACGACGCCCCCGAAGCGCCGATCAGGAAGCGCGGCGGCGGATCCATTGAAGGTCGATCTGCATTAGGATCGGTCGGGTAGGCGTTCAGACGATCTTGCCGGATGGCATGCTCATGACCTGTCGTTAAGACGGTTCATGTGCCCGCGTTGCTCACACCGCGAACGGAAGTCTCCTTCCGATCCCGCACTTCGTCCTCCGCGGTTTTGATCGAGCGCTCGAACATGCGCAGCGCTGCGGCCGGCGCCAGGCAGAGAGCACCGACCAGCGCGAAGAAGGACGCCGGTGTGAGGACGCTCCACAAGCCGCCCAGCAACCCGCTCGCGAAGCTGCCGAGAAATGCCGTCGAAAACCAGATTGCGACCGCAGTCGCACCCCAGCCCGCTGGCGCGATCCGAATCACCAGGCCGAGTCCAACGGGAAGGATGAGCAACTCGCCAAGCGTCATGACGATGAAGTAGGCCAGCAACCAACCCAGCCCGGCGCGGTCATTGTCGGCAAGCGCCGCCCCTGTCGCCAGTATGAAGTAACCGGCCCCGATCAATGCCGCGCCAAGCGACATCTTGCGCGACGTCGATGACTCTCGGCCGCGGGCGGCCCGCGCGTTCCAGTAGCTGACCAGCGGCGGTGTCGCCGCGAAGACGATCAGCGGATTAAGCGACATGAACCATGTCATCGGAATGGTAAGCCCGGCGACGCTCCGATCAACGTGTAGGTCGGCCCATAGCGGCAGTGTATTGCCGACCTGTTCGTAACCGGCGCGAAGGACCACGACAACCAGCGTGATCGCCACCAGCAAACGCAGGCGCTGCCAGCCGCTCGCGTCCAGCAGTTTGCGCTGGCTGGCGTGACGCGGGACCGGGCGTTGCTCGGGGAGATACCGTTGTCCGAGCAGGTAGATGACAAGCCCGACGACCATGCCGACCCCGGCAAGGGCAAAACCATAGTGCCAACCGTAGAACTCCCCCAGCGTCCCGCAGGCAAGCGGCGCGATAAATGCGCCCAGATTGATGCCGACATAATAGACGTTGATGGCGTTCTTCGCCCGGGGATCGTTTGCCGCATAGAGCGGTTCGATTTGTGCGGGCAGATTGGGCAGGTATAAGCCGTTGCCGATCGCGATCGTCGCCAGCGCGGGATAGAGGAGGTTATCGAACGCCATCATGAAATGACCCGCTGCCATGATAACGCCCCCGATCACGACGGCGCGGCGGCGGCCCAGCCAACGGTCAGAAATCGGCGCGCCGATCAGCGGGCAGAGATAGGCGCAGCCAGTATATAGACCATATACCAGCGAGGCATGCTGCTGACTGAACAGCAACTGCTTCGTCATATAATAGATCAGGATCGCCCGCATTCCATAATAGGAAAATTTCTCCCACGTCTCGGTGAGAAAAAGGATCGTCAGTCCGCGCGGCTGTCCGAACCAGTCGCCTCCCCCATCTGTTCCTCGCCCCATTCATCATCCTCCCGGCAATCAGCAAAGCTACACTGTATCGGCCTGCCAGCACAACGGGAATGTTATAACAAGGGCTTGGGAGAGGATGATCGTGGAAGCGCATGGTATCGCTTGGGGCAGCATCGATGCGCGGCGCCTTGTTGTGATTGATCAAGAGGCAAACGAACCAGACTTTTGTTAATCTGATACTCCTCCGTGAACCTCTCGGTTTCGGGGATTTTTATGAACTTTTGAGACTCGAGCGGGTCCTAACGAGGTGCGGCAACCGCCTGGTGGGAAACAGCTATCCAGGCCACTACATGACGGCGCAACTCGGGCAACGGCACGATTCCTTCCTCGAGCACCACCCGGTTGAATGCGCGAACGTCGAAGCGGGCGCCTAGCGCGGCTTCCGCCTCCGCGCGGAGGCTCATGATCTCCAGGCCCCCACTGTCATACGAGGTCAGCTGTCCCGGCCAGACGGCGATCCGGTCGATCATATCGTCGGCGCTGACCGGCGTAAACTGCCCGCTCTCGAGCAGGAAGTCCTTGGCCTGCTGACGGGTCCAATGAAAGATGTGCAAGCCGGGATCGACGACCATGCCGCGCGCTGGCCATGCCCGGCGCAGAATCAGCGACGCAGGCATGTCGTACATTCCAACCTCTTCCGCCATGCGTTCAGCGTAACGCGCCCAGCCTTCCATATAAGCCGAATTAGCCGCGACCTTAGCAAGCGCGGTGTCAGGTTGAAACTCGCGCGCCAATGCGATTTGTAAATGGTGTCCCGGCCAAGCCTCGTGCACGACCACGATGGCGGCACGACCTTTCACCTCCATGGCCCAGTTCTTCATCTCGATGCGAAAGACGCCTGGCCGAACTGGATCGGGCTGCGGCTCATAGTGGGACGGCGCGCCTGCTGCATCCTCGAAAGGTTGTTGCGGCTCGACGACTGCATCCTGTCGTGGCATGCGATCGACCAAGGTCGCGGTTTTTGCCTTGGCCACGGCCAGCAAGGCCCGTGAATAGGTCAGAAGTTCGTCAGCGGAGCCAAATTGGTTCTCCGGTCCGCTCTTGGCGCGAGCGACGATCGCCGGGAAATCGGACAACCCATATACTTTCCTGCCGAGATCGACGACCATCTCCCGGTTGGCTGCGACCGTTGCCTCTCCAAGCGCGAAAACCTGCTGCGGCGAGCGGTCCAGTGTCGTGGCCTGGCGGAGCATGGCCTGATAGCAGGCCGCTCCGTTCGGCAACTCACTGACGGCGACCCCGTCGCGCGCCCGGGGCAAATACTCGGCGGCGAGAAAATCGTGATAGCGCCGGATCGCTGGCTGTACCCTTTGAGATATGACCTGCGCGAGCGCGGCTTTGAAGGCCGGGTCCGGGTCGCGCTCCGCGGGTGCGTAAAAGGGAGACTGAGTTGGCGACCCCGTGCTTAGACCGGCCGCTTGATCAATCACGCGGCGAACAACGGACTTCGGCGCGGAATAGCCGGTGGCGAGACCGACGCGCAGGTTGGCGATATCCTGGTCGACATAGCGCGGTAGCGACGCCCAGCGCGTCAGCGCCTGACGCCGCGCGATCGGCGAACCGACCGGCTGTTCCTTGGCGACGTGGGTAAAACTGGCCTGCCAGCCGGCGATGTGGTTGATGTTCCACAGCTCCGGCCGGCAGATGCGAACCTCAAGGCTGGACCGAAGCTGGCCTTCCAGCACGGCATATGGACCCTGCGACGTCTGCGGCAGCGACGCGCGATCGATAGTTCGAAGCACTGTCAGCATGGCAGCCTGCCGGTCACGGTGAGCCGCAATTGCTCGCGGGCTTATATCCGGAAAATGGCTGTGGTCGGCCGTGGTAACCCCGGTGACGTAGGTTATCGTCGGATCATAGGCCAAAAGCTCGGCTACATAGCGGTCGGCAAGCATTGTCAGCTGTTGTTCGCGCGTGTCAGCGCGAGCCGGGCCAGCCGCTACAAAAAGCGCCGCCGGAACAAGAACCAGCAATCTGGCGAAGCAGCTCCGCACCGACATCGGGCCGTAGATCATGAGGGTTGCTTTGACGCACCAACCACATACCCCGGCGGTGGTTCGGCCCCGAGCAACTGGCGCACGAAATAATCCCACACGCGCTGCTGAAAATAAGGCTTTAGGATCATCTGATGGTCTCCGTTGGGTACGACCAGCATGTCGAACGTCTTGTTGTTTTTGATCAGGGCGTCGGCGATGCGCATGATCGTGGCCGGGTGCACCACATCGTCGACGTCACCGACCATCATCAACAGCTTGCCTTTGAACTGGGGGGCGTTCGCCCAAGGCTCTTGCGCCAAGTCGCCCGCGCGGTCGTAAACGCCGTGCCACGTCTGGTCCCAGTTCCAGGGCGAATACATCAGGGAATAAGGCGAAACCGCCACGGCCACCTTGTAAACGTCCGGCTGGTCCATGATGGCATGGACGGCGGCAAAGCCGCCGCCGGAATACCCGTAGACCCCGACCCGGGTCAGGTCCATATATGGATGCACCGCGCCTAGCTGCCGGAGCATGGCGACACGGTCGGGCAGACCGCCGCGCCCGAGATGACCATAGCCGTAGTCCCAGAACGCGCGGGAGCGCCACGGCTTGCCCCGCGCGTCCATGTTAACGACGACAAAACCGAGTTCCGCCAGCGGTCGGCTCGAGTGAAATCCGGTCAGGACATCCCAAAGATAACGCTTGGGTGCGGTCGCTGCTTGAGGCCCGTCATATTCGGAATCGATCACCGGATAACTGCGGGCAGGGTCGAACGCCGTCGGCTTCATGATTATTCCATATAGTGGCGTGCGGCCGTCCTCCGCCATGACCTTGAAGCTTTCAGGAGGCTTATAGGCCGCGCGGCCTTTTTCGGTCAGCCGGGCGGTCGCCAGCGTCATCGCAACCTTGCCGCCGCCGTCTCGGATCACCGTTGTCGTGGGCAGGTCGACGCGAGAGTAGGCGTCGACAAACCAGCGTCCGTCTTCGGAAAAGCCGCCATAGCTGGACGGATCAAATTGAAAGGGAACGGCACGGGCCAAGGTAGCGATCTCATGGTCGGCGTCTTCCGGTGTCAGTTCCTGTACGCGGCTTCCATTCAGCGAGACACGGCAGAGGTGGCGTAGATATGGGTCCTCGGCGGAATGCAGCCCCCCGATCAAGACGTCCGCCGTTCGCCCTGCCTGATCAACACGCACGATTTCGCGCACGACATTTTGGCCGCTGGTGAGCCGATGCGCCAGCCGGCCATCCGGCCGAAGCATGTATAAATGAGCGTAGCCGTCGCGCTCGGAGGGCCACAGGATTTCCCCTGTCTGGAGCAGTCTGAAGTTGGGCAGATTAGAGTTGAGCTGACTCGTGGCGGCACGTTCGCTGATCAGGCGCGCCACCTTACCCGTCGCCACATTCGCACGGTAAAGCGATTTTTCAAGCAAATCGCGTGTGTAATCGACAAAGTAAACGCTGCGACTGTCGGCGCTCCAAGCGAACTGCTCCAATGCAACGGGCCACACAATGCGCACGAAGCTTGGCGGATGTGCAAGACGGACCATGCGTCCGGATTTCAGATCGATGACGAGCAGATTGCCGACCGCCGGACCGGCGCTATGCGCCGGAGAGCGATAGCTCCATAGCTTGGGAGCATCCGAGCCATCCTCGGGAAGATTTTGCAGCAAGTGGAGCGGCTCCACCGAAGACTCATCAAGCTGATAAGTAAGGAATTTCGTGCCGTCGGGCGAAAATGCTCCGATTGGCGGACCTTTTAAGCCCATGCGCGCTACGGTTACAGCCGCGAAGGTTTCGGAAAGCGCGCCATAGCCCTTATGCTCGGCGCCGTCCGACGTAAGACCTCGTTCGGTCCCGGCCCGAACGTCGCGAACCCACAAGTTCGCGCCGCGAGCGAATACGGCAAGCTGCCCATCGGGGCTGTATCGCCATGCAGGGTTAGCGACTGGGACGGGGGTGCAGATAGCGGCGCCCAAATCGCACGAAAGCGATTTGCCCGCGGCCTGGACCTGTACCGGCCCATCGGTACCGGCGGGAAAAGCTAAGTCGGTGATCGAAAGGTTCCCGGGCGTCAGCGGCGCCTTAAGCGCCCGCCCGAGCGCCTGGGCCATGCGCGCATGATCGAAAGCCGGGCGAGTGCGCCTCAGATCTGGTTCGGCGATACGATATGTTGTCCCGAGCGCGTCGCGGGTCTTGTACCAAAGTGCGTTCGAGCCCTTGATCCATGTCGGACGCAAATCGAGGTCGTAGGCCAGCGCGTCGGCGTTTTGCGGAGATAACCGTTCAGCAGCCGCATAGGCGTCGGACGACAGCGTTGGCCGATCCGTCCCGGCCTGCGAAGGACTTGAAAGCCCGATCAATACAACACTAACTAGGGCCCTAACCCGCATTCGATACTTCCCCAGGCCCATATCCGATCCACACTCTAATTTATAACAAAGTGCCGCCTCGAGATCGCTTGGTCAAGGCCACTCGTAAAGAGCGTCGATGTTCACGAGTGCCCCTGGCGACTCTCACTTTCTTGGCGCGGAGCCGCCGGACGCAAACCTGCCGGCTACGATCGCCAAAACGCCGCGCGGAAAATTAAAACAAGCGAAACGCTAATATTTATAGGACGGGCACGGTGCTGGATGCCGCCTCCCTCCGGACTTGTCATCGTAGCTTGACTGTTATAACAAACGAGTCTGACGGAGACCGTCGTTAGACGATCGTTGCTGGCGACATCGACGGCTTTGCTGCGGCAACCATGAACAGCCTTGCGGAGAGTCTTTTGATGACGACTGAACTTCCCCTGTGGCGCGGCGTCTATCCGGCCGCGACGACCCAGTTCTCGGCCGACGGCACGGTCGATATCGCCGCAACGCAGGGTGTTCTGACCGCGCTGGTCGACGATGGCGTCGACGGTTTGATCCTGCTCGGCACATGCGGCGAGAATAATTCGCTTGAGCCAGACGAAAAGCGCGCCGTGCTGCGTGCCGCGGTGGAGGCGGTCGGCGGCCGCGTTCCGCTGGTCGGCGGCGTCTCCGAATTCACGACGCGGCGCGCGATCTCCTACGCTCGCGACGCAGAGGCTATCGGAGTCGATGCGCTCATGGTGTTGCCGGCGATGGTCTATGTGCCGACCGGCCCCGAACTCGCCACGCACTTTCACGATGTCGCCACCGCCACCGCGCTGCCGATCATGCTCTATAACAACCCGCCAGCGTATCGGGTGAGCGTCGACTTCGCCACGCTCGATGCGCTGGCGCCAATCTCCAACATTGTCGCGATCAAAGAGAGCGCGCCCGACCCGCGCCGCTTTACCGATCTTATCAATCGTTTCGGAGAGCGTTTTACGGTGATGGCCGGGCTGGACGACATCGCGCTCGAAGGACTGATGCTGGGCGCCTCGGGCTGGGTTTCGGGCCTGACCAGCGCCTTCCCGCGCGAATCGGTGGCGCTGGTCGCCGCCGCCGGCCGCGGCGACTGGGAGGAGGCGCGGCGCATCTATCGCTGGTTCATGCCCCTGCTTCATCTCGATGCCGAGCATGACCTCGTCCAGTCGATCAAACTCGCCGAAGAGATTATGGGTCGCGGCTCGGAGCGCGTCCGGCTGCCGCGCCTGCCGCTCGCCGGCGCGCGCCGCGCCGAAGTAATCGCAATGGTCGAGGAAGCGGCGCGGACCCGGCCGCTGCCCGATTGATGACGGAACGATGAGGCGACACAGTTTCTTCTGCATCGACGGGCACACGGGGGGCAATCCGGTTCGCCTCGTTACCGGCGGCGCGCCGCTCCTGCGCGGGCGCTCGATGGCCGAGCGGCGTCTCGATTTCCTCGCGCGCTTCGACTGGATACGGACCGGGCTTTGCTTCGAGCCGCGCGGCCACGACATGATGTCCGGCGGCTTCCTGTATCCGCCATGCGGGGATGCCGATGCTGCGATTCTGTTCATCGAAACGAGCGGCTGCCTTCCGATGTGCGGCCATGGCACGATCGGCATCATCACCTTCGGGCTGGAACATGGCCTGATCTCCCCGCGCGAGCCGGGGCGGCTGCTGGTCGAGGTGCCGGCCGGCACGATCGAGATCACCTATGAGCAGGAGGGCGACCGCGTCCGCTCGGTCCGGATCCGCAACGTCCCCGCTTTTGTGGCGGCGCGCGATCTTGCGATCGACGTGCCCGGCTTCGGGTCGCTTAGCGTAGACGTAGCTTATGGCGGTAATTTCTACGCGATCATCGAGCCGCAGGGCCCCTATATCGGACTGGACGATCTTGGCGCGGCCCGGATCGTCGAACTCAGCCGCACGATACGGGCGATGATCCGCGAGATTTACGAGCCGGTCCACCCGATCACGCCGAGCATCCGCGGCGTCAGCCATGTGCTTTGGGCCGATCGTCCGAAGAGCGAGGGCGCCGACGGGCGCAACGCGGTCTTCTATGGTGAGCGCGCTATCGATCGGTCCCCCTGCGGCACCGGCACGTCGGCGCGGCTGGCGCATCTCGTCGCGACCGGCCGGCTCGCTGTCGGCGACCAATTTGTCCATGAAAGCTATATCGGCAGCCGCTTCACCGGCCGTGTCGAAGCGGCGGTGAAAATCGGCGACGTCGACGGCATCGTCCCGTCGATAGAGGGCGCGGCGACCGCCACCGGCTTCAACACGATCTGGATCGATCGGGAGGACCCGTTCTGGGCGGGTTTCACTGTGGTATGAGGCGCGCGGGAGCGGACGTGCCGGGTAGCGGGGTCGTGATCGGTAACGGCGTCATCGGTCTCGCCTGTGCGCTTGCGCTTCAGCAGCGCGGAGTGGCGACGACCATCGTAGCGCCTGACCAGCCTTGGCGTGGCGCATCCTGGGGCAATGCTGGCCATATCGCGATCGAGCAGGTCGAACCGCTCGCCTCTTTGGCGACGTTGCGCACTATGCAGCGACGCCTATTCTCGAACGGCGGCCCGGTCTCGCTGCCGCCACGCGCGATCGCGGCTTGGTTGCCCTTCGCGCTGCGCTTGATTCGTGCGAGTACGCCAGCGCGGTTCGCCCAGGGAAAGATGGCGCTGGCAGCGTTGCTGGAGCAGGCGCTGCCCGCTTGGCGGCGGCTCGTCGCGGATGCCGATGCGACTGCCTTATTACGCGAAAACGGACATATCATCGTCTGGGAGAGCCCGAAAACCGCGGCTGCCGGGTTAGCGCGCTGGCGCTCCACAGACATCGGCGCCACCTGTTTCGAGTCGGTCCCCGCAACCGAACTCCTAGGATGGCAGCAGGCGACCGGCGCGCGCATAGCGGGTGCAATCCGATTTAGCGGCAGTGGCCAGATCGCCGATCTCGCGGCATTGGGCGCAGCGCTTCATGCCCGCTTTCGCGAATGCGGCGGACGGGTGATCGCCGGACGTGCGGTAGCCGTCACCGGCACATCGGTAGCGGAAGTTACGCTCGACGATGGTACAATGATCGATGCCGGGATAGCGGTGATCGCCGCTGGCGCCGCCTCCCGGCCCTTATTGGCTGCAACCGGTCTCGCCGCACCGCTAATCGCCGAGCGTGGCTATCATATCGAATCCGCCATGACCGACTGGCCTGCCGGTACGCCTCCAATCGTGTTCGAGGATCGCGCGATGATCGTCACCCGCTTCGCGCATGCGCTACGCGCATCGAGCTTCGTCGAGTTCGCCTCGCTCGATCATCCCGCGGATCGGCGCAAATGGACGCTGCTGCGCGGCCATGTCGCAAGCCTCGGCCTCGGCTTTGGCGAGCCGATTCGCGAATGGACCGGGGCGCGGCCGACATTGCCCGATTATCTGCCCGCGATCGGTCGCTCGCGCCGGCAGCCGGCGATAGCCTATGCGTTCGGTCATCAGCATCTGGGCATAACGCTGGCGGCGATTACCGGTGAGCTTGTCGCAAGCCTGGCATTTGGTGAGCGCGCGGCCATCGATCTGGCGCCATTCGATCTCGATCGCTTTGCATGAGCGGTGGATTGTCGACCGGTCTCGACCTCCGCTGTGTCTCATGAAACGCTGCGTCACGCCGGAGCGCGGCGCGCCGCCGGTCGGTTTCATACAGTATCGGTTATGTGCGAGAACGTAAAAAGACGAGGGTAGGAATGAAAATGACCAGGGGATGGCTTGGGCCGTTGAAGCCGATCGCGGCGACGAGGGACGATAGGCATAGTCTGCGAAAGACGCTTAGCTGGCCCCACCTCGTCGCGCTTGGCGTCGGCGCGATCGTCGGCACCGGCATTTACACCTTGACCGGCGTCGGCGCCGAACGGGCGGGGCCGGCCGTGATCCTCTCCTTCGTCATTGCGGGCGCGGTCTGCGCCTGCGCGGCTCTCGCCTATGCCGAAATGGCGACGTTGATCCCGACCGCCGGCAGCGCATATACCTACACATATTCGGTGCTTGGCGAGACACTCGCGTGGATCGTCGGCTGGAGCCTGATCCTCGAATATTCGCTGGCCTGTTCCACGGTCGCCGTCGGCTGGTCGGGCTATCTCGTCGGCTGGATCCAGACGCTCGGGGTCCATCTGCCCGCCGCCATCCTTTCTGGCCCGCATGCCGGGGGCCTCGTCAACCTGCCCGCGGTAATGGTTTCCGCGGCCGTCTCGGCAATGCTTGTCGCGGGCACCCGTGAGAGCGCGACCTTCAACATCTTCCTGGTCGCGATCAAGCTGATCGCTCTTGCAAGCTTCGTGGTCCTGGCACTTCCGTACTTCGACGTCGCCCGCCTGGAGCCGTTCATGCCCTATGGGTTCGGCAGCCATGTCGAGGGCGGCACGACTCGCGGCGTAATGGCGGCGGCGGCGATCGTCTTTTTCGCCTTTTACGGTTTCGATGCGGTCGCGACCTCGGCCGAAGAGGCCAAGAATCCGGGACGCGACCTCACCATCGGCATCATCGGCTCGATGGCGGTATGCACTTTCATCTACATATTGGTCGCGATTGCGGCCGTCGGCGCGGTGTCCTATGCTGACCTTGGCCGTTCGGGCGAGCCGCTGGCGTTCGTGTTGCGCGCGCTCCACCATCCCGTCGCCGCCTGGGCGATCGGATTCGCGGCGCTGATAGCGCTGCCATCAGTGATCCTGGTGATGATGTACGGCCAAAGCCGCGTTTTCTTCGTCATGGCCCGCGACGGCTTGCTCCCGCGCTTTCTCAGCAAGGTGTCGCCCCGCACCGGCGCGCCGACCCGGATCACCGCGATGACCGGGCTATTCGTGGCGCTGGTCGCTGGCTTCTTCCGGTTGGACGAGATTGCCGAACTCGCCAATGCTGGCACACTAGTGGCGTTCGTCGCCGTCGCCGTATCGATGATGGTGCTGCGTCGCCGCGCCCCGGAACTGAAGCGCGTTTTCCGTTGCCCGGCGCCGTTCGTCATCGGCACGCTGGCAGTGGTCGGCTGCCTTTATCTGCTCGTCAGCCTGCCGACCCATACGTTGACCCGCTTTGCCGGGTGGAACGCGATCGGCCTGATATTTTATCTGGTGTACGGCCGCGCCCGCAGCCTGGCATCGAAACCGGAGAGCCAAACTGATGACTAAGAAGGGCAGTCCCATGATGCGGATTCTTTGGATTTTCGCCCTGCTGCTGCTCGCGCGCGGCGGGCCGACGCATGCGCAGACGCCATGGACGCAAATCCCGGTCGACCTGCGGGAAGGCGTCCGAATTCCGTTGCATGACGGCGTCGCGCTTGCCGCCACTGCCTATCTGCCCCGCGATACCAGGCCAGGACCCTGTATCTTCACGCTCACCCCCTATGTCGGCGTGAGTTATCATGATCGTGGCATGTGGTTCGCCAGCCACGGGCTGGCTTTCTTCACGGTCGATGTCCGTGGCCGCGGCGACTCGGAGGGCAGCTTCACGCCGAACCTGCAAGAGGCGGCAGATGGTTATGATGTGGTCGAATGGATCGCGCGGCAACCCTGGTGCAACGGCAAGGTTGCGATGTGGGGCGGCTCCTATGCCGGCTACGATCAATGGGCGACAGCCGGGACGTTGCCTCCCCATCTGGCGACGATCGTGCCTGCCGCCGCGCCCTATGTCGGTGTCGATTTTCCTGTCAGCAGGGGCATAATCGATCCCTATGCGCGGCGGTGGCTTGCGCTCGTCGCCGGCCGCACGTCGCAACAGGCGCTGTTCGGCGATACGGCGCTATGGTCGGAAATAGCGCGCGAACGCTTCGTGCGCGGCAGCGCAAACAGCGAAATCGTCGACCTGCTCGGCGTGCATGAGCCGACGATGGCGACCTGGTTCGCGCATCGCGCCGATCAAGCGTGGTGGGCGCGCTACAACCCGACCGCCGATGCGATGGCGCGTCTCAGCATTCCGGTGCTTACGATCACCGGCAGTTACGATCTCGATCAGCCGGGCGCGCTGGCGCATTATCGTGACTATATGGCCCATGCGCCGGCCTCGGCCACTGCACGGAATTTCCTGGTGATCGGACCATGGGACCATCCGGGGACCCGCACACCGCAGTCGACCTTCGTCGGCCTAACCGCCGGTCCGGCCAGCCTGGTCGACCTGCCGCAACTGCATCTCGACTGGTATCGCTGGACGATGGCGGACGGTGTGCGCCCGGCGTTCCTGAAGGACCGTGTGGCCTATTACATGCTGGGCGCGGAAGAATGGCGCTACGCGCCCACGCTCGACGCCGTGACCGGGGGGCATCGCACATTGTCGCTATCTTCGGACGGGACGGCCGGCGACGTCTTCGCCTCTGGCCGCCTCGGCTCTACCGGCAACGCGGCGCGTGACAGCTATGTCTACGATCCGCGCGACACGCGAAACGCCGCGCTCGAAGCCGCGATCGACCCGAACGACGTGACGGATCAGCGGATGGTGCTCGCGCGCGCGAACCGGCAACTGGTCTATACGTCCGAGCCGTTCGACACGCCCGTCACGCTTGCCGGGTTCCTGCGGCTCAAAGCGTGGATCGCGATCGATCAGCCCGATACCGACCTGCGCGCAAGCGTATATGCGATCGCGCCCGATGGCCGTTCGATCTTGCTGGGCACCGACCGCATCCGCGCCCGGCTCCGCGAGGGGGACTTCGCTCCGAAACGGGTGCTCGTCGGCAAGCCGCTGCTGTATGATTTCGATCGCTTCAGCTTCAATGCCTGGCGGTTGCCGGCCGGCGCGCGGCTGCGGCTGGTCATCGATCCGATGAACTCGATCTGGGCGGAGAAAAACTATAATGCCGAACCGCCTGTCGAAACCCAGACCATGGCGGATGCGCGACCGGTCACCGTGACCCTGTTTCACGACAAGGCGCGGCCGAGCGCGCTGATCCTGCCGATCGCAGCGCCCGTGCCGCGCCCATGACGCCCGGTATCAAGGAACCTCAGACAATGCTTGTCGGAGGAATGCAGACACACCCGTTGCAGGTGTCGGCGCTGCTCGACTTCGCCGCGGTTGCCCACCCCGCCGTTTCGATCGTATCGAAATTGTCGGACGAACCGACCTTTCGCTATGACTATGCCGGACTGGCGCGCCGGACGGCCCGCCTCGCCCATGCGCTGAAGGATCTGGGCGTCGGTGCGGGCGATCGCGTGGCGACGCTTGCCTGGAACACCCACCGTCATCTGGAGTTGATGTATGCGGTGCCGGGGATCGGCGCTGTGCTTCATACCGCTAATCCCCGGCTGTCCGACGATCAGATCATTTATGTTCTCGATCATGGTGGCGCCGAAATCCTGTTTCTCGATGCCGCCTTCCTCCCGCTGGTCGAGCGGATAGCGCCACGGCTGACGCGCATCCGCTTATGGGTGTTGCTCGGCCCTACCCGCACGACGCCGCAAGGTTTCGCAGCCTTGTCGTATGAGGCGCTGATCGCGGCCGACGCCGCGGCCTTCTCCTGGCCGACAGTCGATGAAAATAGCGGCGCGGTGCTCTGCTATACCAGCGGGACGACCGGCAATCCCAAGGGGGTGCTTTACAGTCACCGATCGATCGTGCTGCATGCGCTTTCAGCCGGGCTGGCCGGCGCGATGGGTGTCTCGGCGTTCGACATTATCATGCCCTGCTCGTCGCTCTACCATGCGACGGGCTGGGGCTTGCCCTATATAGCGCCGATCCACGGATGTGCGCTGGTCCTTCCGGGAGACAAGTTCGACCCTGTCGCCCTACATGCCCTGATCGAGGAGGAGGGCGTCACCTTTTCGACCGGCGTGCCGACAATCTGGACAGCCTATCTCGCGCATCTCGATGCGCTCCGTTGCGACACGCCGCTCCGGCGCGTGCTGATCGGCGGATCGGCGGTGCCGCTTGCCATGTTCGAAGCTTTTCGACGCCATCGGACCGAGGTGTTGCAGATGTGGGGGATGACCGAGACAAGCCCGGTGGCCGTTGCCGCGACACCGACCCCTGCCCTGGTCGCCGCCACCGATGGTGCGGTCGAGGGAACGCTATGGAGCCGCCAGGGACGGCGCATGTTCGGCGTCGCGCTACAGATCGTCGACGAGGGCGGCGTCCCCGTCCCCGCTGACGGAGAAACGCCGGGTGCGCTTCAGGTGCGCGGTCCGTGGATCGTTCAGCGCTACTTTCGCGCGGATGCGGACATCGTCGATGCCAATGGCTGGTTCGACACCGGCGACATCGCCACGATAGACGCGCTCGGCTATATCCGGCTCACCGATCGCGCGAAAGACGTGATCAAATCGGGGGGCGAATGGGTGAGTTCGATCGACCTGGAGAACGCCGCCATGGGATATACGGGCGTCCGGATCGCCGCCGCCTTTGCCATTCCCCATCCCAAATGGGATGAGCGGCCCGTGCTGCTCATCGAGCGTCACCCGGAAGCCGATTTCGACGCCGCTGCGATCATCGAATTTTTGTCGACTCGCCTCGTCAAATGGTGGCTGCCCGACAGGGTGTTATTTGACGAAGTGCCGCTAACTTCGACAGGCAAAATCGACAAAAAGGCGCTGCGCCAGCGCTACCATTCGCTGTTCACGTCCGAAAGCTGATGAGCGGTGGTCAGGACCCATCGATCAGGAGCTAAACTGCGCCGGGCGAATTTCGGGTGGCGCAGGTCTTTACGGCTGATCTTGCCAAAGGTCGGTGGAGAGATATTTAAGCCCGCTGTCGCAGATCGTTATCAGGATCGTGCCGTTCCGTTCCGGACCGTCAAGCAGCGCAAGCGCGCCGGCAAGATTCGCGCCTGAAGAGAAGCCGCCGAAAATCCCCTCGCGGCTGGCCAGCAGACGCGCTGCGGCGATGGCTTCCGCATCGCTGACGGTGAGGAACCCGTCCGGTGCGATGCCGTCGAGCAGCGCAAGCCTATCCGTGGCGTAACCGCCGCCCTGGATACGATGATTGGGGACGGTTGCTTCTTGTCCCTGGAGGACGGCCGCACCCGCCGGTTCGATCACATAGCCATGGATGGCGCCGTTCCGCGCCTTCAGCCCTTGCCACAGGCCGGCGAACGTCCCGCCCGTTCCAACAAAGTCGCAAAACGCCGTGATCGATCCGTCCGCCGCATCCCAGATTTCCCGCGCGGTATGGAGTTGATGCGCACGCGCATTGCCCTGCCGATAGAATTGATCGATCCGGAACGCCCCCCGCAGCGCCGCCAGGCGGGTGGTCTCGCGCTCCACAAGGCCCAGGTCGGCGCCAGACACCATGCCGATGGTCGATCCGGGCGCCTGCTGGACGAGCACGACCTCCGCGCCGAGCGCCCGCATCATCCGGGCGCGCTCCGGGGAATTGCCGGTCGACATCACGGCCACGAACGGACGGCCCTGCACCGCGCAGACGATGGCCGCGCCGGTCCCGGTGTTGCCGCTGGTCAGTTCGATCACCGGCTGACCGGGCGACAATTCCCCGCTTTCGACCGCATCCTCGATGATCTGGCGGGCGATCCGATCCTTTTTCGACAGACCGGGGTTGAGATAGTCGAGCTTGGCCAGGATGCGCCCTTCGCGGCCGGCGGTGATGCGCGACAATTCGACCAACGGCGTGTTGCCGATCGCCTCTATGACCGAGGGCAGCACGGTGGCGTATCGATCGGTTACAGCCATGGAAATGCCATCGTCGGCAGTGCCGATTGCGCATGCCAGCGCAACGACACATGCGCGTTCAAGGCTTTTCTCCGGGCATCAGGAAGCGATAATCGGGCGGTGGCGCGGCGCCGATCAGATGGGTCGCGAAGAAATCCCACTGCCGACGCAGCGCATAGGGCATGATCGTGACATTATGGTCCCCCTCCGGAATTATCAGCAGGTCGAACAGCTTGTTGTTGCGGATCAGCGCATCGGCGATCCGCATTGTCCCCGATGGGTCGGCGACATCGTCGAGATCGCCGCGCAGCAGGAACAGCTTGCCGCGAAATTGGGCGGCGTTGCGATATGACGCCTCGGACACCAGCGCCGCCGCATCGTCGACGCCCTGAAACTGCGCCGCCCAGGTCCAGTTGGTAAGCATCGGATCATAGGCCGAGGCGGCGACCCCGACCGAGTAGATGTCGGGATAATCGAACAGCGCATGGACGACCGCGAACCCGCCGCCCGAATAGCCGAACGCGCCGACACGGCTCAGATCCATCCACGGTCGGCTTTGCGCGAGCTGACGAAGCGCGGCGACATGGTCCTCCAGGAACCCGGACTTGCCCAGACGGCCATAGCCCGCATCCTGAAAGGCGCGCGATCGTTGCGGCGTGCCGCGCCCATCGACGACGATCACAATCGCGCCCAGTTCGGCGAGCCCGCGCCCATAATGGCCTGAAATTTCGCGGCCGAACGTCTTAGGCGCGAACACGGCCTGCGGGCCGCCATACATCGAGTCGATCACCGGATAACGCCTGGCCGGATCAAAACCCCTCGGCTTGAACATGACGCCGTAGATCGGCGTCTTGCCGTCGCTTGCCATAACCTCGAAAGGTTCGGGCAAGGCATAGTCAGCGGTGCCTGGCGCCTTTGCCGCAGTCGCCAGCACGACCGCGACGACCCCGTCGCGTCGTCGGACCACCGTCTTCGTCGGGACGTCTGTGCGCGAATGGACATCGATGAAATAGGCGCGGTCGGCCGAGAAGGCGGGCGGCAGATCGATCGGAAACACGCCGAGATATTGCGGGCCGGCGATCCGCACTTCGTGATCGGTCGGCTCCGGCGTCAGCAGCGTCAGGCCGCGACCGTCGAGACCGACGCTGTAGACCCGGCGCAGATAGGGATCGCCGCCCTCGCGCCCGCCCGCGCTGAAGGTAATCCGGCCCCCTTTCTCATCGACATCGACGATATCGCGCACCACCCAATCACCGCGCGTGAGCGCGTTGCGCAGCGTCCCATCCGGGCCGTAACGATAGAGGTGCCGCCAACCGGTGCGCTCCGACGGCCATAGGATCGTGCCGTCCGAAAGCAGTTTCCAGTCAGGCGTCGAATAGGAATATTCGCTGGTCCGCGACGTCTCGCTGATCAGCCTGACAGTGTGGCCGGTGGCGGCGTCGGTCCGGAACAGCGCGCGTTCGTGAAACAGGTCGGCATAGTCGACGAAATAGACCGAGCGGGAATCGGCCGACCAATGCGCCTGATCGAGCGCGATCGGGCCGCGCTGGGACGGGATGGTCGGCGGATGATCGAGCTTGCTTGCGGTGCCAGTGGCGAGATCGAACAGATAAAGTTCGGCGACCGCGTGATGGTCGCCGGGATAGGCCGACCGAAAGCCAAGCGCCTTGGGTTTCGCGGTCGCGCCCGCCGGGACATGTTCGATCACCGTGACGTCCGGTGTCTCACGCTCGTCGAGGCGAAAGGTCAGGAATTTGGCGCCATCGGGCGAGAAGGACCCGGCGGGCGCGGACGGGAGGCCAAGCCGCTTGCGGGAAATCGGCGAGGACGCGCCGGAAACGGCGGCGTAGCCATAATGCGTTGCGCCGTCGCTCGTCAGCCGCCGTTCGGCCCCGGTCGCTATCTCGACCCGCCACAGGTCGTCGCCGCAGGTGAACACGGCAAAGCGTCCCCCCTGCGCCGGATAGCTATAGTCTGGCTGGCGCGCCGGAGAAGGGACAGCGGTGCACTGCGCTTCGGCGAGATTGCAACGATACATCTTGCCGGCCGCCGTCACGTCGACAAGTCGGGCAGGCCCATCGGGAAAGGCTATCGCTGAAATCGGCAGATGCTCGGGATCGACGGGCTTACTGGTGACCGTGGCAAGCGCGGATGCCAACGCCTTGTGATCGAAAGCTTCGCGCCGGGCGCCGGTATCGGTATCGGCGATCATGAATCGCCAGCCCGTACCTGTCGCGATCTTGTAGCTGAGCATGTGGGTCGTGCCGATCCAGGCAACCTGCACGTCGTCGTTAACGATCATGTTGGGCTTGTTCCAGGGAAGGAACGATGCCGACCGATCATAGGCCGCCTTCATCGTGCCGGCAGGTTCTTCAGCGGCGGCGGTAAAAGCAGGCAATATGATCGCCAAAGCCGTGATCCAAGCCCATCCGATATGACCCCCCAATCTCATGCCAGCCTCCGTGAACCCATCGGTCGCCTCTAGGTTACACGACTTGTCAGCGCAAGAAAATCGTTATAACAATTAGGCGGAGGAAGAATGAAAAATGATCGAATCCCAGGACTTTCCCGCGCGCCATGCTAGGCTGCGCGCGCTCATCGCGAAGCACGACTATGGCGCTTATCTCGCGGTTTCGACCGATGAGATCTTTTATCTGACCGGCGCCGTATTCGTCCCGATCGAACGGCCCGTCCTGTTGCTCGTTACGGCGGACGGCGCACTCAGGATCGTCGCCCCGCTGCTTGAGCGCGACCATATCGGCGCACAGGTTCCCGATGCCGAAGTGGTGCTCTATCGCGACTATCCCTCTCCCCCCGGCGAGACCTGGCAGAAGCGGCTGCTCGAACTGGCCGACAGCAGCGGACCGGTCGCGGTCGATCCCTATGCGCGGGTCGAGATCACGGCCGTGCTCGGGGCGCGCGCGACGCCGGAACATTTCGTCGATCGCCTGCGGGCGATCAAGTCTCCCGGTGAAATCGCCCGGATCCGGCGTGCGGCTTTCTACGCCGATGCGCAGGTCGCGAAGATGCAGCGTGCGATCCGCGCCGGCCTGACCGCCGGCGATGTCTATGCCGCGATCGGGAATGTAACTGCCGATGCCGCAGCCGAGCTTGGATCGCGCTATACCCCGTTCACGACATCCTGCATGTCGCTGCCCTGGGCCGCGCCCTATAATGCGGAGCCGCACCGCATCCCGGCAATGTCGGACCGGTTCGACGCGCAGGGTCCGCACAATATGACGGCGATGGCGCGGTTCGATGGATATGCGGCGGAATCGGAGCGTGTGCTGTTCCTGACGCCGCCGTCCGGCGATCTTGCCCAAGCGCATCACGCCGTATGCGGCGCGCGCGCCCTCGCCTGGTCGATGCTTCGTCCTGGCCAGTCCACGAGCGAGATCGATACCGCCGTGCGCGACCACCTGCGCACGGCCGGCTTCGGCCAGTTCCTGATGCATCGCACCGGCCACGGCTTTGGGCTGGGCGCCCATGAAGGCCCATGGCTTGCCGAAGGCGCGACCGACGTGCTTGCGGAAAATATGGTGGTTAGCGTCGAGCCTGGCCTTTACTTGCCGGGAGTCGGTGGCCTGCGCGATTCCGACACCATTTTGATTACCGCCGACGGATACGAGATCCTAACACATGCGCCCTATCAATCGCCCCTGGCGGAGGCCGCCTGATGCTGGCCGATGTATCAAGGCGCGGGCGGCGCGAAGAGCCATGCCCGCTGTATCAATCCGTCGCGCACGTCATAGACCGCAATCGCCTGGAGCATCGTGCCGCGCACGCTTTCATGATCGCTGATGAAATTTCCCGCGATCAGGCGTGCGCTGACGTCGACATGGAGATCGGCTTTCGTCGCAAAAAGCGCCGCGTAGCTTTTGCGGATCGCTTCCCGGCCTTTCAGCACGGGTGCGGTGGCGGCCGGTTTGAAGATAAGCGCGTCCGGCGCGTAGGTTGCCGCGAAACCCTCGGCATCATGCGCATTATAGGCAGTCAGTTGACGCGCGACGACATCCGCGGGCGAGGCAGGGGGCTTATCGGTTGCGGCGCACAGCAGCAACAGCAGCATCGGCAATCCCATCGAGCGCTTCATTTGCTATCCTTCTCTTGTCACTGTCGGCTTCATGCCGCGCCTGCGTCCATTACCACAAGAGGCAAGCTGCCATGATGATCGACCGACGCCTGTTTTTGACGGGTAGCACGAGCCTGGCCCTGACCCTGGCGGCGCGTGCGCCGGCGGCGATACCCGCCAAGGCAAGCTATCTGACCGGGGTGGACAGCAAGTTTCGTCCCGGTGACGACTTCTATCGCTACGCGAACGCCCCCTGGCTGGCGCGCAATTCGATCCCTGCCGACAAAAGCAGTTGGGACGAGTTCGCACGCCTGAGCGATCTCAATGCCGCGCGGGTGCGGACGATCCTCGAACAGGCGGCAGCGCATCCGGCCAATGCCGATGAACGCAAGTTCGGGCAGTTCTACGCCAGTCTGGCGGACGAGGCGCAGCGCGAGGCGCTCGGCATTGCGCCGATCGCGGCCGCCCTGGCGCGGATCGATGCGATCACGGCCCCCGCGGACATAGCCGCAGCGTTGGCCGCGCTCACCCGCGATACGCTGCGCGAACCGCAGAGTTCGCGTTTTCCCGGACCCGTCGCGGCGCTGATCTTCCCCGACATCCGTCAGCCGACCCGCTATCTGCCCACGCTGGCCCAGGGCGGCATCGGCGTGCCCGACCGTGAAGCCTTTTTCGCCGACAAGCCCGGCGCGGTTGCGCTGCGGGATGCATATCGCACATATTTGCGGCAATTGTTCACGCTGGCTGGTCTAAGCGAACCCGACAGCCGCGCCGCCGACGCCTATGCGTTGGAAGAGCGGATCGCCGGTGCGCATCGCCCGTTGCTCGAAACCTTCGATCTCGACAAACGCTACAATCTCTGGAGCATCGCCGATCTGACGAAGCGCGCGCCTGGGTTTGACTGGGCGACCTATCTGAAGGGCGTCGGTTTCGAGGCTGCCCCGACGATCCTGGTTTCCGATCCCGATGCCATTGCCGCAGTGGCGTTGGCGGCCCGCGATCAGCCGATCGCACACTGGCGGGCCTATTGCGCGGCGCAGACGCTCGCGGCCTTCGCGCCGTTCGGTCCCAAAGCCTTTGTCGCCGCCCATTTCGCCTATGCCGGCCAAGCAGTGAAGGGCATACCTCAGGCACCCCCCGTCTGGCGACAGGCGGCCGACACCGCAAATCGGGCAATGGGCCCGGCGATCGGCGTGACCTATCTGGCGCAATATTTCCCGCCATCGGCGCGCGCCGTCGCAGAGCAGTTGATCAGCCAGGTCAAGCTGGCCATGGGCAAGCGGATCGCGGTTTTGACATGGATGACGCCGGAGACCAAGGCGCGGGCGCTGAAGAAGCTTGCAGCCGCCCGGATCGATGTCGGCGGCGAAGCGAGGCCGCGCGACTATGCTGATCTCACCATCGAAGCTGGCGCTGCGTGGCGCAACGTGACCGCAGCCGCCAACCATATTTTCGACCAGGAACGCGCGCGGACGCACGTCCCGCTCGACCGGGGGGTGTGGGAGATGCTGCCTCAGACGGTCAACGCGCAGTCCAATCCGATTTTGAACAAGGTGATGTTCCCAGCGGGCATCATGCAGCCGCCGCTGTTCGATCCCGCCGCCGATCCTGCGGTCAATTTCGGCGCGATCGGCATGTTCATCGGCCATGAACTGTCGCACCTGTTCGACAATATCGGTGCGCTGTTTGATGAAGACGGCCGGATGGCCAATTGGTGGCAACCGGCCGACAAGGCGCATTTCGACGCGGCGACGACGGCGCTTGCGAAACAATATGACGGCTATCGTCCCTTTCCCGATCTGCACCTGAACGGGCGACAGATGCTGCATGAAAATGTCGCCGATCTCGCCGGACTCACGGTGGCGCACGACGCCTATCGCGCCAGCCTGCATGGCCGCGACGCCCCCGTGACAGGCGGTTTCACGGGGGAGCAGCGTTTCTTCCTGTCGTTCGCACGGCTATGGCGCGAACAGATCCGGGAACCCGCGTTTCGCCAGATGATCGCCATCGGCACGCATGCCCATGGCGAATGGCGGGTGGCGACGGTGCGCAACATAGACGCCTGGTATGCGGCGTTCGCGGTGAAGCCGGGCGACGCGCTGTATCTCGCGCCCGACCAGCGCGTGGTGATCTGGTGATGCGCGCCCTCGCCCTCATGCTGGCGGCATCGCTGACGCTTGCTACTGCGCCGCCGCCCGCCACGCGCGCGGTGATCGTGCCGCCGGCGGCGCAAGGTCCGGCCGCCAAGCCGTTCGTCAGCGTGGATGCCGCGACGGTCGTGCTGCGGCATGTCCGCCTGATCGACGGCACCGGGACGGCGGCGGTCGCCGACCGCACGATCGTGATTGCCGGTGGCAGGATCGTCGCGATCGGGGGTCCGGAACTGCCCCTGCCCGCGGGGGCGAAGCTGCTCGATCTGGAAGGCCGGACCGTCATGCCCGGCATCGTGGGCATGCATAACCACCTCTTCTACATAGCGCGGCCCAATCTGTCCGACACTGGCGCCAGCGAACCCCCGCTGCTGGTGCCGCAGATGACGTTCAGCGCGCCGCGCCTCTACCTCGCGGCCGGGGTGACAACGCTTCGCACGGCAGGCAGCGTCGAGCCTTATGCCGATCTCAACCTCAAGCGACTGATCAACAAAGGCACGATCCCCGGACCGCGCATGGATGTCAGCAGCCCCTATCTTGAGGGCAAGGACAGCCGTTTCGTTCAGATGGCCCAGATGAACGGCCCCGCTTCCGCGCGCGCGTTCGTCCGGTATTGGGCGGCGCAGGGCGCAACGTCGATCAAGGCCTATGTCAATATCAGCCGCGCCGAACTCAAAGCCGCGATCGACGAAGCCCATCTGCTGGGACTCAAGATCACGGGCCATTTCTGTTCGGTCACCTATGCCGAGGCGATTGCGCTTGGCATCGACAATCTGGAGCACGGCTTTTTCACGGACACGGCGAATGATCCCGGCAAACAGCCGGATCTGTGCCCGCCGAGCGCCGGCACGCCGACGCTTCAGGGCCGCACGGCCGATGGCGAGGAGGCCGGGCGACTGATCGCCATGATGGTGGCGCACAAGGTCGCGCTCACATCGACCCTGCCGGTATTCGAACAGTTCGTGCCCGGCCGGCCGTTGCCGGAAGCGGGGGCGATGGCTGCGCTCTCGGCCGAGGCGCGCGCCGATTTTCTGAACATGCGGGCGGTTCGCGACCGTGCGACCCCGGCGGTGGCGGCGGCCGCACAGGCGCGTTTTCGCACCGACATGGCTCTAGAACGGCGGTTCGTTGCCGCGGGCGGCCTGTTGATGGCCGGTCCCGACCCGACCGGCAATGGCGGCGTCGTGCCGGGCTTCGGTGATGCGCGGGGTATAGAGCTGCTCGTCGAAGCCGGCTTCACCCCGGAAATGGCCATTCGCATCGCCACCCTGAATGGCGCCACCTATCTTGGACTGGCCGACAAAATAGGTTCGGTCGCCGTCGGCAAACTCGCCGACATAGTCGTGGTGCATGGCGATCCGAGCCGACGGATCGCCGCGATCCGCGACGTGGAGATCGTGTTCAAAGATGGCGTGGGATATGATCCGGAGCGTCTGCGACGATCGACGTCCGCCCGCTACGGACAATATTGAGATGCATAGGCTTCATGTAAGCGAGCGGCGCTGGGCCTATGCGACACCGGTGGTGATTTCACGCGGAACCATTTACGACGCCCATGTCATTCAGGTCGAGCTGGCCGATGACGCCGGGCATCGCGGCAGAGGCGAAGCGATCGGCATTTATTATGCCGGCGAAACCATGTCCGCCATGCTGGCGCAGATCGAGGAGGCCCGCGCGGCTATCGAGGCGGGCGCGGATCGGCAGGCGATCCAGTCTATCCTGCCGCCGGGCGGGGCGCGGTGTGCGCTCGATGCGGCGCTGTGGGATCTGGCGGCCAAGTCTGCGCGCATCAACCCGTTCGCGGCCAATGGCCTGGCCGCCGCTCCGGTCGCAACAGCGGTGACGATCGGCATCGGCGATGCCGGTTATGTCGGTGCCGAGGTGCGTAAATGGGCAAACTGGCCCGTCCTGAAACTCAAGGTTGACGACAAGGACCCGCTGTCCGCCATCGAAACCGCGCGCCGCCACGCGCCCGCGGCGCGCCTGATCGTCGACCCTAACCAGGCCTGGAGCGTGGACGATCTGAAAGCGCTCGCGCCGCTTCTCGCGGAGCGCGGGGTGGTGCTGCTGGAACAGCCGATCCCCGTCGGCAGCGAGTCTGGCCTCGACGGCTACGCCTGTCCGGTGCCGCTCTGCGCGGACGAACTGGTCGACGACGAGAGCGATCTGGCCCGCGCCGCCGGGCGGTTCGGTTTCATCAATATCAAGCTTGAAAAGGCAGGCGGGCTCACGGCCGCCTTGCGGCTTGCCGATGCGGCGCAAGCGGCGGGATTCGGGCTGATGGTAGGTTGCATGGGCGGAAGTTCGCTTGCCATGGCCCCGGCGATGGTGCTGGCGCAACGCTGCGACTTCGTCGATCTCGATGGCCCCCTCGGCCTTGCAGACGATATCGAGCACGGGTTCGACTATACGGACGGCGGCGTCGCCGATCCGCACCAGCCATTGCTATGGGGTTGACGAGATGATCGCCTGGAAACGGATCGCCATCGCCGGCGCGGCGCTTACCGCCTTGGGCGGCGCGTCGCCTGGCGTACCGGACAAGCCCGCTTTCGGCGCCTGGGGGGTGGATCTGGACGGCGGCGATCGTGCCATCCGGACCGGCGACGATTTTTATCGTTACGTCAACGGCGCGTGGATGGCGCGTACCGAGATTCCGGCGGACAAGTCCTCGACAGGCGTAGCCGCCGATGTCGTCGAAAAGACCGCGCGCGACGTTCGCGCATTGCTCGAAGCGGCCGGGAAGACGGCGGACGCGCAGCCGCGCACGACGCCGGGCAAGGTGGGCGCCTTCTATGCGTCATATCTCGATGTCGGGCCGATCGACGCGCTCGGTCTGCGGCCGATGGCGCGCGAGCTTGCCGCGATCCGTGCCGCGAGGACCCATGCCGCGCTGGCTAACATCATGGCGCGGGCGAACGTGCAGTTCGCCGGGACGATGCTGCGCGTCGGTGTCGACGTGGATCGCGCCGATCCGCGCCGCTATGCGGTGCAACTGGCGCAGGATGGTATGGGATTGCCCGACCGGGCTTATTATCTGGACGCCACGCTGGCATCGACGCGCGCCGCCTATGCCAGCTATGCCCGCCGCCTGCTTACGGCAGCGGAATGGCCGGACGTCGAAGCACAAGCCGCGAATATCATTGCGCTCGAAGCTGCCATCGCCGAGGCGAGCTGGACCCGGACCCGGCAGCGCGACTGGCGCGCGACCTATAATCCGACGAATGTCGCCGATCTGGAAGCCGCCGTCCCCGACTTTCCCTGGCAACGCTTTCTAGCGGCGGCTGGGCTTGGCGGCAAGCGCACGCTGATCGTCGCGGAACGCGATGCCGTACCGAAAATCGCGGCGATCTTTATGAAGACGCCGGTTGAGACATTGCAGGCATGGCTTGCCTTCACCGCGCTCGATCATGCCGCACCATATCTGTCACCGGGCGTTTTTGACCCTTATATCGACTTCCGCTACAAAACGCTGGGTGGCCAGACCGCTGCGCCCGCGCGTGAGACGCTGGCGGTTCGCGCCGTGTCTGGTGGGCCATATCTGGGCGGTGACCGCTATGATCGCTGGGGCAATCTCGGCTGGGCGGTCGGCGAACTTTATCTCGATCGCTATTTCCCGGAGGAATCGCGCCGGCAGCTCACGGCACTGGTGGAGGACCTGCGCGCCGCCTATCGTCTGCGCCTGGAACGAGCGGCCTGGCTCAACGCCACCACCCGAGCCGAAGCGCTGCGCAAGCTCGACCGCTATCAACTCAAGATCGGCGGGCCGGTCCATCCGCGCGATTATAGCGCGCTCGTCGTCCGGCGCGACGATCTGATCGGCAATGTTCGCCGCGCGGCGGCGGCCGACTGGGCGTTTCAGCTCGGCAAGCTGCGCCGCCCGGTCGACGACACCGAATGGGCCGCGACGCCGCAATCGGTGCTCGCCTATCAAGGCCCATGGCTGCGCGAGGTGACGTTCGCGGCCGGCATCCTGCAACCGCCGTTCTTCGATCCCGCCGCCGATACGGCCGTGAATTACGGCGCGATCGGGATGATCATCGCCCATGAGATGACGCATGGTTTCGACGATCAGGGGCGCCAGTTCGATGCCGACGGGCGGTTGCGCGACTGGTGGACGCCGACCGACGCCGCCGAGTTCGACCGACGCGCCGGGCGGCTGGCCGACCAATTCTCCGGCTATGAAGCGCTGCCCGGCGGCTTCGTGCAGGGCCGGCTGGTGCTTGGCGAGGCGATGGGCGACTGGCTTGGGCTAAGCGTCGCGTTCGACGCCTATCATCGCGAAGTCGGCGGGCATGGCCCGATCATTAACGGGCTGAGCGGCGACCAGCGCTTTTTCATGGGATTCGCACAGGCGTTTCGCAGCAAGTCGCGCGACGGGGCGCTCCGGCAGCAACTGCTCGCCGATCCGCATCCGCCGCGGACGTTCCGGGTCAATGGCAGCGTCCGCAATATAGACGGCTGGTACGATGCCTTTGGCGTAAAACCGACCGATACACTGTATCTTGCCCCGCGAGATCGCGTGGTTTTGTGGTGAGCGAGATGAAAAGGAAGTCTGCGCTGCTAATGGCTTGTCTGGGCCTGCTGGGCGCGGCACCGATTGCTCCACAGCCGCGGGACCAACGCCTGCTGGCAGAACATGTACGCGTGCTTTCGTCGGATGCTTTCGAGGGGCGTGCACCCGGCACCGATGGCGAACGCCGAACGATTGCGTACATAACAGAGGAATTCCGCCGGATTGGGCTGAAACCGGGGGGCGATCCTCGTCCGAACGGCGCGCGTGCCTGGACGCAGCGCGTCCCGATGTTCGAAGCACACAATGAAGGACCGGTGCGCATCAGTGTCAGCATGCCAGAGGGTGTTCAGCAATGGACCCAAGGCGAGGAAATGGTGGTTCGTGCAAGCCTAACCGGCATCGATCGGCTCGCGATCGACAAGGCGCCGCTGGTGTTCGTCGGCTACGGCGTAAGCGCGCCTGAGCGCGGCTGGGACGATTTCAAGGGCGTCGACCTGCATGGCAAGATTGCCGTCGCATTGGTCAACGACCCGGATTTCGAAAGCGGCCACGGCGATTTCGGTGGCAAGGCCATGACGTATTACGGTCGCTGGACCTACAAATATGAGGAGGCTGCCCGCCGCGGGGCGATCGGCATGATCGTCATACACGAGGACGCCGCGGCCAGCTACGGCTGGAAGACGGTGAGCAACTCCAGTCGGGTGCCCCTGTTTGACATCGCCCGACCTAACCCGGCGACCGTGCATCCAGTACTCGAAGCCTGGATCCAGCATGACCGGGCTGCCGATTTGTTCTCGGCGTCGGGTCTCGACTTCAAGGCTCTGAAGGCGCTGGCGGCAACCCGTGCCTTTCATCCGGTTACGCTGAATGGCGTTACCCTGTCAGTATTGGCGACGATCGCCCGGAAACAGATCGAGACGTTCAATGTTGTCGGACGCCTGCCGGGAATTCGTCATCCAGATGAGACGGTTCTGTTTGGAGCACATTGGGACCACCTTGGCGTCGGCCCCCCCGACGCGACTGGCGACCGAATCTATAATGGCGCGGTGGACAATGCATCCGGCGTCGCCGCGCTGATTGAGATCGCGCATAATATTGCTGCACTGCCACGCGCGGATCGATCGCTGGTGTTTACTGCCTGGACCAATGAGGAGCGAGGCATTCTTGGCTCCGAATATTACGCGACTCATCCGCTCTATCCGCTTGCGACGACCGTTGCCGACATCACCATCGACGGGCTTTTCCCAATGGGTCGCGCCAAGGACTTTTCTACGTTTGGCTATTCCACATCTTCGCTCAACGACATGCTGATCGACGAGGCCCGCCGTATGGGTCGCACTTATACGCCTGATCCGCATCCGGAAGCGGGTCTCCCCTATAGATCCGACCATTTTCCGCTGGCGAAGCGGGGGGTCCCGGCCCTCTTGTTTGCGTCGGGAGAGGATTTGATCGTCGGGGGACGAGCGGCGGGTCTTGCCTATGTCACCGATTATTTTGCCAACCGCTATCATCAGCCGGGCGATCAATTTGACGCAAATTGGAAACTAGACGGTATCGCCGCAGATGTTCAGTTGCTTGCGACCTTGGGCCAACGTCTGGCATCTATAAGAACGTGGCCAAGCTGGACACCGGACGCCGAATTCCAGCTTGAGCGGGAGCGCTCCGCCAGCGCGCGACGCTAGAGGTCAATGTGGCTCAACGTCTTCCACTAACTGAAAGTAAGACATGCCTAGTCCACAAATAGCAGCTGTCGAACTTGAACAGCCGCTGTCACGCGATTTGGTCGAGACCTTAGAAACGATCGACGCGCGGCTCCGCTGGCTGGCGTCGTGGACGATCCACAATGCCAATCATTTGCGTGAAAGCCGCGATGGGTTGAAGGTTGGCGGGCATCAGGCGAGCTGCGCGTCCATTTCAACGATCATGACCGCACTATATTTTGCCGCGCTCCGCCCAAACGACCGGGTGGCGGTGAAGCCGCACGCGGGGCCGATTCTGCATGCGATCCATTATCTTTTAGGGCAACAGAGCCTGGAACAGCTGCAAGCATTCCGTGGCTTCGGGGGCATGCAAAGCTATCCCAGCCGCACTAAGGACATGATCCCAGTCGATTTCTCGACCGGCTCGGTCGGGCTGGGCGTGGCGATCACCTCGTTTGCGTCGCTGGTACAGGATTATCTCGTCGCACACGGCAAGTTAACGCTGGAAGACACCGGCCGGATGATCGCGCTGATGGGCGATGCCGAGCTAGACGAGGGCAATATCTACGAATGCCTGATCGAGGCGTACAAGCACGACGTGCGCAATTGCTGGTGGATCGTCGATTATAACCGCCAGTCATTGGACGCGACGACCGCGGACCGGATGTTCAACCGATTCGACGATATCTTCGAGACGTGCGGCTGGCGGGTACTGACGCTGAAACACGGCAAGTTGCAACGCGCGGCGTTCAAGACCCCGGGGGGGCAGCACCTCGAACACTGGATCAATGCGTGCCCCAATGCCGATTTTGCGGCGCTGACCTATCAGGGCGGGGCTGCTTGGCGCGAGCGGCTGACGCGCGACATCGGCATTAAGAATGGCATCGCGGCGTTGCTGGCGGCACATGACGATGCGGCGCTGGCGCGGCTGATGACCAATCTCGGCGGGCATTGCATCGAGACAATCCTCGACGCATTCGCTAAGGCCACCGACGACACGCCGACCTGCTTCATTGCCTATACCGTCAAGGGCTATGGCCTGCC
>CAXUEQ010000008.1:0-20863 GCA_964250175.1 uncultured Sphingobium sp.
TGCGCGACCTGTCGATCCCGCACGACAGGATCAACGTCAATGGCGGCGCGACCGCTTTGGGTCATCCCATCGGCGCCAGCGGCGCGCGCATCATCGCCACGCTGGTTGCCGCGTTAAAGGCGCGGGGCCTGAAGAAGGGTGTCGCCGCGCTCTGCATCGGCGGTGGCGAAGCGACGGCGGTGGCGCTGGAGTTGATTTGACCCGACCCCTATCGGGACGATGATAGAGTATCGAACCGCTGCCCGGTCCCCAGCCTGTCTTTTGCGGTCGCGACCCGTTCGGCAAAGGCCGGTTCGCCAAGCGACCAGGCCTGCTCCGCCGTCTCGTGGACAAGGGCGGTGTCATGGTCCGACCGCGCCGCCAGCCGCAGGCTCGCCTTGGTCCGCAGCAGCAATGCGCGCGGGGTCGCCACCATCGGCCGCGCCAGTTCCAACGCCGTCGCCATCAGCCTGTCATCGTCGGCCAATTGCTCGACCAGTCCGATGCCCAGCGCCTGCTCGCCGCGCAGCACCTGTCCGCCCAGCAACAGCCGCGACGCCTGCGCCCAGCCGACCGCGCGCAGCAGCAGCCAGCCATGCCCGCCGCCGGGGTGCAGCCCGATCTTCAGGAAACGCGTGTCGAACACCGCACCGCGAGACGCTATCCGCATGTCGCAGGCCAGCGCCAGATTAAGTCCTGCGCCTATCGCTGCGCCATTGATCGCCGCGATCGTCGGCAGCGCACACCGCGCGACCGCCATGAAGCTTCGATAGACGGTCCGCACCGCGGCATCATCGCCCTGCGCCGCCGCTTCCAGATCGGAGAGATCCGCACCCGCGCAAAAGGCCTTGCCTTCGCCAGTGACGATCAGCGCATGCACTGCCGGGTCGGCCTCCGCCTGCGCCACGCCTGCGATCATGGCCCGGCAAAGCGACTCCGACAATATGTTGCGCCGCATGGGATCGTCCAGCGTCAGGATCGCCACCCCGTCTTGCACATCATATCGCAGCATCGGCCGATCTCCTTGATCCGGCCTTAAGCGAAGCAGGAAAGGGACGGCGATTCAAGCCATCAGGCCGACCAGGCGGCGATATCCTCTTCTTGCCCGATCAGCGCCAGCCCATGCGCAATCGAGGTCAGCTCGCCGCCGTCGGCTATGCGGTCATCGCCGAAGCGATCGGCAAAGATACGTCGGATCGCCGGGATCAAGGACGACCCGCCGGTCAGAAATACCCGGTCGATCTCGTCCGCACCCACGCCCGCATTGGCCAGCGCGCGATCGACCGTCGCCTCAAGCCTGGCAATGTCCTGCGCGATCCAGCCTTCGAAGTCGCGCCGTGTAACGTCCGCCTCTATCTCAATCCCGCCGCCGGAAAAGCTGAAGACCGCAGTCTCCGCGTCGGATAGCGCCCGCTTCAGCCGGCCCACCGCATCGTAAAGCGGATAGCCCAGCTCATTGTCGATCACCGCGATCATCCGCCCCAGCGCGACGGGATCGAGCGCCTTTTTCTGCAGGCGGTGCAGTTCCTCCATCGTCCGCCGGTTGCGCATCAGCGCGAGGCGCGACCAGTCGGCGAAGTCGGCGAAATAGCTGCGCGGTATCTCCAGCTCCTTGTCGAACGACCTGTAGGCGCTGCCCTTGCCCAGTATCGGCAGGATCAGTCGATCGACGATGCGATAGTCGAACCGGTCGCCCGCAATGCCGATGCCCGCCGCGCCAAGCGGCGTGCAGCGTTTGACCGAACCTGCCTTACTGGAATTGGGCGCCTCCACCCGCACGATCGAGAAGTCGCTGGTGCCGCCACCGAAATCGGCGACCAGGATCGTCGCCGGTTCACTGATGCGCGACGCATAGCTGAACGCCGCGCCCAGCGGTTCGAACACATAATGAATCTCGTCGCCAAAGCCCGAAAACATCGCGTCATAGCGTTTCCGCGCCAGCGCCTCGTCGGGGCGCGCCCCGGCATATTCGACTGGCCTGCCGACTATGATCCGGCGCGGCCTGGCGTCGAGCGCCCCACCGGCATGGCCGACCATGCGTTCGAGGAAAAGCCGCCCCAGTTCCTCAAACCGATAGCGTTTGTCGAACACCGATGCGGTCTCGAAACTCGCCATCGCCGCGACCGACTTGAACGACTGGATGAAGCGACTATCCTGCGGCCAGGCGAGATATTCCGCGATCGCCCATGGCCCCGCCTCGGACGCCAGCCCGCCCTTCACATCATCGTCATGCCAGAAACAGAGCGCCGATCGGAAGATGTCGCCGGTCGCCGCGTCGCCGGCAAAACGCACCAGTTCCGAAACGCCCGGCGCTCCGGCCCGCGCGACGACGCTATTGGTCGTGCCGAAATCCAGGCCCAATGCTTCCGAAATGCCGTGTCTCCTGTTCACCGGCATCCGCCGGACAGGCCCCATAGCGGCGCGACGCCGCCGGGTCACGCCCTATGTAATGTGCCTGAAAAGCCGGGCTGCTCGGTCTCCGCCTCCAGAGCGGGATCGGCCTAAAGTGCGGACAACCGGTCCCCGATCCGCTCTAGCTGCGCAATTTCGCCGGCAAGCTGGGCGAAACTTATGGCCTGGATGACATTCTTCCCGTCGCGGCAGGTAAAGCCGTTCGCGTCGGTGCCGTAAAAGCCCGACACCACCAACCCGCGAAATCGGTCGATCCGCTGAATGTCCCGCTCGATCCCGGCAATCTCGGTCAATATCGCGGCGTTGCGCCGGTCGCGCATGGACAGCATCGCGCGCAGCTCGCCCATCAGCTTCGCCATGGTCGGCTTGGTCCGCGCGCCGATCGTGCGGACGTCACCCGCCGCCTCGCGCAATTGGGCGATCTTCGCTTCCAGCCTCTGTTCGAACAATCCCCAGGCGCAGACGAGGCGCCCGACCCCGCAGAGCAGATCGTCGGTAACGACATCCCGCTCGGCAAATGAAGGCAAATGACCCATGAAACCCTTATATTCTTGTGTATGTTCGACCCCGCCCGCCTCATGGCTTGCTTGCAATGCACGCTAGCGGCTTTCGCCACATATGCCATGCGTTCGCCCGCGCTTTGCACACGGATCGGCGGCGGATGTGCTGAAATCTGGATGAACCGAGCGCCATTGAAGACCGCGTCAGGAACAAGGATCAGAAATCGACTGCGATTCCCTTATGCTCCCAGTCGCCATAGCGTGTCGGGCTGAGCTTTTCGTCGCTGTTGGGCTTCGTGTCGATCGGGTCGGGCTTTGGGGCTGGATCGTTGGTCCAGTGCGCCAATCGCTGGAAAGACGGCTTGATCGGGGCAGGGGGCGTATTTGCCATCGGACGACTCCTTGTCGCCTCCAAATGGGGGTGCGACCGCGCCTTGGCAAGCCATGGCATGCGCCGGGGTGACGCGCGCCGCATATCGGTCTAGGGCGACGCGCATGTCATTCGATGCACCCCGCTATCCTGCCCGCGCACCCGAACAGGCCGGGCTGCCCGCGCGCCGCGCCGCGCTGCGGCTGCTCGATGCCGTGCTGCGCCGGGGCGATCCGCTCGAACTGGCGCTGCATGGGGCGAGCCAGGGCATTGTCGATCGCGCCGACCGCGCGCTCGTCCATGCCATCGCCGCCGAGACGTTGCGCCACTTGCCCGATCTCGACGCACTGATCGACGGTGCGACGCGTCAGCGGCTGCCGGACGATGCCAAGGCGCGCATGGTGCTGCGCATCGCGCTGGTTCAGGCGCTGGCGATGGGTACGCCGCCCCACGCAGCCATCGCCACCGCGCTACCGCTGGTCGACGGCGGCCCGCGCAAGCTGGTGCATGGCGTGTTCGGCACACTGACGCGCGGCGGCGCGGCGCTTCCCGAAACGCCGGCCTTGCTGCCCGACGTCGCCGCGCGCTGGGCGGCGCAGTGGGACGCGGCCATGCCCGACGCCGCCGCCCGCGCTTTCGCGCTGCGCCCGCCGGTCGATCTCTCGCTCCGCGACGTCGCCGACACCGCCGGCTGGACAGACAGGCTCGGCGGCACATCCTTCGCGCCCGGCCATGTCCGTCTGCCCAATCATGACGCCATTACCGAGTTGGAAGGGTTCCACGATGGCGCATGGTGGGTGCAGGATCTCGCCGCGTCCATCCCTGCACGCTTGCTGGGTCAGGGTGCGGGGCGCGCCGTCCTGGACCTGTGCGCCGCACCGGGTGGCAAGACGATGCAACTCGCCGCCGCCGGCTGGGCCGTCAGCGCGGTCGACCAGTCGCAAAAGCGCCTTGCGCGGCTATCCGAAAATCTCGACCGCACCGGACTTGAGGCGCGGATGGTGACCGCCGACATTCGTAGCTGGTCGCCCGAACAACCGGCCGACGCCGTGCTGCTCGACGCGCCATGCACGGCGACGGGCATCTATCGCCGCCATCCCGACGTGCTGCACCGTATCGGTCCGCGCCAAATCGCCGAACTGGCCGAATTGCAAACCGAACTGCTCGGTCGCGCTGGCCAATGGGTCAAGCCCGGCGGCACGCTCGTCTACGCCACCTGCTCGCTCGAACGTGCCGAGGGCGAGGATCAGGTCGTGCGCTTCCTCGCCGCGCAGCCCGATTTCAGGCTGGCGTCGCCCATAGCGGACGAGCTGCCGCAGGGTATTTCCACCACGCCGGAGGGGTGGGTCCGCACCTTGCCCGATACGTTGGCGGGGCACGGCGGCACCGACGGTTTCTTCATTGCCAGAATGCACCGCGCCTGATCCGCGCCTAAGAGGCATATCAAGCGTTGCATGGGGTGATTCGCGTCGCTAAGGCCAGCCGATTATGACCGGCCCCATCCGCATCGCGCCTTCCATCCTTTCCGCCGACTTCGCCAGGCTGGGCGAAGAGGTGCGCGCGATCGACGAAGCGGGGGCCGACTGGATCCATGTCGATGTGATGGACGGCCATTTCGTGCCCAATATCACGATCGGCCCGATGGTCGTGAAGGCGTTGCGCCCGCATACGACAAAACCGCTCGACGTCCATCTGATGATCTCGCCGGTCGATTCCTATCTCGACGCCTTTGCCGAAGCCGGCGCGGATCACCTGACCGTCCATCCCGAAGCCGGCCCGCATATCCATCGCACCGTCCAGCATATCCGGTCGCTTGGCAAGATGGCGGGTGTCGTCCTCAATCCCGGCACCCCGGCCAAGATGCTCGATTATCTGATCGACGATCTGGACCTCATATTGGTGATGAGCGTCAATCCCGGCTTTGGCGGGCAGAGCTTCATCGACGGCCAACTTCGCAAGATCGAGGCGATACGCAAGATGATCGACCGGACGGGCAAGGATATCCGGTTGCAGGTCGATGGCGGCATCGATTTCGTCACCGCGCCCAAAGCGATCGCGGCGGGTGCGGACACGCTGGTCGCGGGCACCGCCACCTTCCGCGGCGGCCCCGCCGCCTATGCCGACAATATCCGGAGGCTGCGCGGGGGGTGAACGACGTCTCGCGCATCCATGCCGCGCCGAACGATCCCGACGAGGCGATCCAGGAAGGCAAGCGGCTGATCCGCCTGTCGGAGGACAAGGGGCATTCGCTGACCGAGCGCATGGCCGCGCATTTCTATCGGCTGACCTGGCGCACGCCACTGCATGCGATGCGGCTGAAGGGCAAATATCCGCTCAAGCTGCTGGCCGTTCCCGATGATAATATTCCCGGCGACATCGCTGCCGGCCAGGCGTTGCGCGCGGGCTATTTCCTGTTCCGCGGACTGAAGCAGCCGATCGACACGCTCGACTTCGCCGACCCGAAGCTCTCGTCCGCCTTCCTCGACTATATCCACAGCTTCCGCTGGCTGCGCGACCTCTCCACCGTCGCCACACGCGAACAGGGCGCGCCGATCGCCGAGGAGATCATGCGCAAATGGCTGAACGCCCATCATGAAAAGCCCAGCGAACCGGCGTGGCGCGCGGACAATGCCGGCTGGCGGCTCTTTTTCTGGACCAGTCAGGCGCCGCTCATCCTCTCCTCGGGCGATCTCGTCTATCGCAGCCTGGTTCTGAACTGCATCGCCCGCACCGCGCGCCATCTCGATCGCGGCGCGGAAAAGGCGCCGATGGGCCTGCCCCGGCTGATCGCCTGGGCAGGCGTCGTCGCCGCGTCGCTGCTCATCCCCGGCGGCGGGCCGCGCCGAGTCTTCGGCGAAGCCGGCCTGCGCCGCGCGCTCGACACCGCTTTTCATGCCGATGGCGGCACCATCTCGCGCGCGCCGTCCGCGCAACTCGATGGCGTTATGCTGCTCGCCATGCTCCGCGCCATCTACGATGTGCGCCGCGAAACGGCGCCCGCCTTCCTGATCGAAGCGCTGAACCGCACCGTTCCCGCCCTGCTCGGCCTCACCCATGGCGATCATGGTCTTGGCAGTTGGCAGGGTTCCGGCGCGATCGAGGCCGACCGGGTCGAGGCCGTGATTCTCGCCACCGGCGTTCGCACCCGTCCGCTGCGCCAGTCGCGCGACTGGGGCTATCAGCGCATCGTCAGCGGAGCGACCATCGTTCAGGTCGATGCCGCGCCGCCGCCGGTCGCACGGCTTGCCGCGGCCGGTTGCGCCTCGACCGGCGCGATGGAAATCAGCGACGGACCGCACCGTCTGGTCGTCAATTGCGGCGGTGCCGGTCTTGCCGGGGCGATGATCTCGGACGAACTGGCGCAGGGCCTGCGCACCACCGCCGCGCACAGCACCTTGGTGCTCGCCGAAAGCAATTCGACCGCGATCCTGCCCGACGGCACGCTTGGCAAGGGCGTGACCGAAGTCGAGCTGCACCGGCAGGAACTGGACGCGGGCAGCCGGCTCGAACTCAGCCATGACGGCTATGTCCGCCGCATCGGATTCGTGCACCGCCGGTTGCTGCTGGTCAGCAACGAAGGACGCGAGATACGCGGCGAGGATATGCTGCTCCCCGCCGAGCGTCGCCGCCGTCCGGCCAAGGCCCCCTTCATGCTGCGCTTCCACCTCGCCCCCGGCGTCGAGCCGACCCTGACCGCCGACGCGCAGGGTGCGCTGCTGCGCATCGACATGGGCGCGCTCTGGCAATTCCGCACCGGCAGCGGCACGATCGCGATCGAGGACAGCCTGTGGGTCGACGGCCATGGCCGCCCGCACGCTTGCCAGCAACTCGTCGTCAGCGGTCAGGCCGAACCGGGCGGCAGCAGCATCGGCTGGCTTTTCAAGCGGGTGGGCTGAACAGCAATACGCGCATATCCGTTCGCCCTGTTCAAGCGAGCCACGTGTCTCGCTTGATGTCGAAGGGCATCATTTTCTCTATGGAACAGCTATGATGAATGTGAAAATCCGCCGCGCTCTCCTCTCCGTCTCGGACAAGGCGGGCCTGACCGAACTGGGCGCGGCGCTCAGCGCGCACGGTGTCGAACTGGTGTCGACCGGCGGCACGGCAAAGGCGCTGCGCGACGCCGGGCTTGTCGTCAGGGACATCAGCGACCTCACCGGCTTCCCCGAAATGATGGACGGGCGCGTGAAGACGCTGCACCCGATCGTGCATGGGGGCCTGCTCGCGGTGCGCGACAATCCCGATCATGTCGCGTCGATGGCCGCGCATGGCATCGGCGCGATCGATCTGGTCGTCGTCAATCTCTATCCCTTCGCGCAGACCGTCGCGAAGGGTGCGGAACGCGAAGAGATTATCGAGAATATCGACATTGGCGGCCCCTCGATGGTGCGCTCCGCCGCGAAGAATCATGAGAGCGTGGCGATCGTCACCGATCCCGCCGACTATGCCCGGCTGATCGCCGAAATGGCCGAGAAAGCGGGCGCGACCAGCTATGATTTCCGCCGCCTGCTCGCGGCCAAGGCCTATGCCGCCACCGCCGCCTATGACGCTATGATCGCGACCTGGTTCGCCACTGTCGATCAGGGCCAGGCGCTGCCCGATACGCTGGCGATCGGCGCGAAGCGGGCGACGACACTCCGCTATGGCGAGAACCCGCACCAGTCCGCCGCACTCTATCTGCCGACCACGCCCGGCGCCAACGGCATCGCGCAGGCGACCCAGATTCAGGGCAAGGAGCTGAGCTACAATAATTATAATGATGCCGACGCCGCGCTGGAACTGGTCAGCGAATTTCGCGACGGCCCGCCGACCGTCGTCATCGTCAAGCATGCCAACCCCTGCGGCGTCGCTACCGGTGCGACGCTGATCGAAGCGTATGAAGCCGCGCTCGCCTGCGACAGCGTATCGGCGTTCGGCGGTATCATCGCGGTCAACCGCCCGCTCGACGGGCCGACCGCGGAAGCGATCAGCGGCATCTTTACCGAAGTCGTCGCCGCGCCGGACGCTGATGCGGACGCCCGCGCCGTCTTCGCGAAAAAGAAGAATCTTCGCTTGCTCCTCACCGGCGCCCTGCCCGATCCCGCGCGCGCCGGCCTGGCCGTCAAGAGCATCGCCGGCGGCCTGCTCGTGCAGAGCCGCGACAATGGCCGCATCGGGCCTGACGATCTGAAGGTCGTGACCAGGCGGGAACCCACGCCCCAGGAACTGGACGACTGCCTGTTCGCCTGGACCGTCGCCAAGCATGTGAAATCGAACGCGATCGTCTATGCCAAAGGCGGCAGCACCGCCGGCATCGGCGCGGGCCAGATGAACCGCCTCGAATCCGCGCGCATCGCCGCGTGGAAGGCGAAGGATGCCGCCGAAAAGGCCGGCTGGGGCGAGGCCCGCACCATTGGCGCGTCGGTCGCGTCGGACGCTTTCTTTCCCTTCGCCGATGGCCTGCTCGCGGCGGTGGAGGCCGGCGCGACCGCCGTGATCCAGCCCGGCGGATCGATCCGCGACGCCGACGTCATCGCCGCTGCGGACGAAGCGGGCCTCGCCATGGTCTTCACCGGCATGCGCCACTTCCGCCATTGACGCCTGCCCTATAGCTTGATGCAGGGCAGGTGTTACGCGCGCCTTAACCATTTCTTAGAGCATTTCCTTCACTCCCGGATCCAGTCAATCCGGGGACCATATCAATGCCGCATGCCGATCAGAGCGTGGACGTTGCCATCATCGGGGCAGGGCCTGCCGGTCTCACCGCCGCCTATCAGCTCACCAAGCAAGGCTATAGCGTGACGGTGATCGAGAAGGACCCGCACCAGGTCGGCGGCATCAGCCGCACGGTCGAGCATCAAGGCTTCCGCTTCGACATCGGCGGCCACCGCTTCTTTTCGAAGGCGAAGGAAGTCGTCGCCCTGTGGGATGAAATCCTCCCCCACGACTTCATCCAGCGTCCGCGCATGAGCCGCATCTATTATGAGGGCAAATATTACAGCTATCCGCTGCGCGCCTTCGAAGCGCTGTGGAATCTCGGCATCTGGCGCTCCACGCTCTGCATGGTGAGCTATGCCAGGGCGAAGCTGTTCCCGAACAAGGATGTCCGCTCCTTCCAGGACTGGACCATCAACCAGTTCGGCGCGAAGCTGTTCGGCATCTTCTTCAAAACCTATACCGAAAAAGTGTGGGGCATGCCCTGCGACGAAATGTCGGCCGACTGGGCGGCGCAGCGCATCAAGGGGCTTAGTCTCGGCGCGGCGGTGCTCGACGGTCTCAAGCGCAGCCTTGGCCTCAACAAGCGCCCGAATGACGGCATGGCGACCAAGACCCTGCTCGAAAGCTTCCGTTATCCGCGCCTTGGCCCCGGCATGATGTGGAATGCGGCGCGCGATCATGTCGTGGCCGGCGGCAACCGGGTGCTGATGGGACACAGCCTCAAGCAACTGACGCAGGATCAGGTCACCAACCGCTGGAAGCTTGCGGCGCGCACGATCGACGGCGCGACCGTCACGATCGACGCCGCGCATGTCATTTCCAGCGCGCCGATGCGCGAACTGGCGGGCCGCATCCATCCGCTGCCCGACACGCTGGGCGAAGCGCTCGATCTCAAATATCGCGACTTCCTGACCGTCGCGCTGATGATCCGTTCGGAGGACCTGTTCCCCGACAACTGGATCTATATCCATGACAGCAAGGTGCAGGTCGGCCGCATCCAGAATTTCCGGAGCTGGTCGCCCGAAATGGTGCCGGACGCCGACATCGCCTGCGTCGGACTCGAATATTTCTGCTTCGAGGGCGACGGTCTGTGGGATTCGTCCGACGCTGACCTGATCGCGCTGGCGACGAGGGAAATGGCGATCCTTGGTCTCTGCCGCCCCGATCAGGTCACTGGCGGCGCGGTCGTAAGGCAGGAAAAGGCTTATCCCGTTTATGATGACCATTATGCCGCCAATGTGCTGGCGATGCGCAGCGAGCTGGAGGAAAAATATCCGACCCTCCATCTGGTCGGCCGCAACGGCATGCACCGCTATAATAATCAGGATCATGCGATGATGACCGCGATGCTGACCGTCCGGAACATTCAGGCCGGCGCGCGCATCTACGACATATGGGGCGTGAATGAAGACGCCGAATATCACGAAGCCGGCGACGAGGGCCAGATCGAGGATGGCGGGCGCGCCGCGCTGGCCAGCGAACGCCTGGTGCCGGGCCGCGTCCGTAAGGCCGCCTGAACCATGATCGCCCGCACTGCCGCCATGCTGTGGCGGGCGACCTATGCCCGTTATCTCTTCGCCAGCGCCGCCGCGCTCGGTGTCGATATCGGGCTGTTTCTGATCCTGCTCCATTCGGGTTTCACCGCCACGCCGGCGTCGATCCTCGGTTATGGCGCGGGCATCGGCGCGCACTGGCTCCTCTCCAGCCGCACCGTCTTCGCCGCGCATATCGCCTATTCGCGGGAAGCGCGCGCCCGGCAAAAGGCGCTGTTCCTCGGTTCCGCGCTGGTCGGCCTGCTCGTCACCGCGTCGATCGTCGGCCTGGGCGACCTGCTCGCACTCGACACGCGCCTGGCCAAGCTCGCCGCGATCGCCGTCAGTTTTCAGGCGACCTATATATTACGCAAGTCTGTGGTGTTCGCGCGATGATCGACCGATGACCCGGTTCCAGCGGCCCTGGCTCGCGGTCTTACTCCTGTGGCTCGCCTGCAGCACGACAATGCTCCTCCTCTACTGGCCGGGCTTTGCGGAATTGCGCTTTCGCGATCCCGACGACGCGATGCGGCTGGCGCAGGTGCGCGATTTTCTGCACGGCCAGAACTGGTTCGACGTCAGCCAGCACCGCGTCAATCCGCCGTTCGGTGGGCCGATGCACTGGTCGCGTATCGTCGACCTGCCGATCGCCGGGCTGATCCTGTTGTTTCAGCCTTTCACCGGCACGGCGCTGGCCGAGCGAATCGCCTGCGTCGCCGACCCGCTACTGCTGCTCGCCGCGCTGTCCTTCACCTATTTTCCTGTTGCCCGCCGTCTGGGTAGCGACGCGCAGGCGTTGCTCGGTCTCGCGCTGCTGCTCTGTGCGCTGCCGATCCTCATCCAGTTCACGCCGCTGCGCATCGACCATCATGACTGGCAGATTTGGATGGCCGCCGCCGCGCTGGGTGGCGCGTTGCACCCCGATGCCCGGCGCGGCGGGCTGATCGCCGGCTGCGCGGTCGCCTTCTGGCTGCATGTGTCGAGCGAGGGTCTGCCCTATGCCGCACTGTTCGGCGCGCTGTTCGCGCTGCGCCATGCTTTCGAAGCCGCGGAGCGTCCGCGCCTGCATGGCTATGCCTATGCGCTGGCGTTCGGTTCGGCGCTGCTGCTGGTCGGCACGCGCGGCTGGCCCGAGGTCCTCGCAACCCATTGCGACTCGATATCGCCCGTCTATCTGGCGCCGATGCTGGCCGTCGCCGTGCTGATCTTCGCCGCCGGTCATGTGCTCGGGCAAGCAACGACGCTTCGTCGTCTCGCTGTCGCCAGCATCGCCGGGGCAGGGGGCATCGCCGTCTTCCTGTTCCTGGGTTCATCCTGTCTTGCCGGCCCGTTCAAGACGCTCGATCCTGTCGTGTATCGCTTCTGGTATCTTCAGGTGCTCGAAGGCCGTCCGATCTGGGAACAGGGTCTGCCGATGGCCGGCGTCATTCTGTTGCCCTCGCTGCTTGGAATCGCGGGAACGATCGCCGCGCTCCGCACCGCGCCCGACCGCCAAATGCGCATCCGCTGGCTCTCGCTGCTGATGCTCGCCATCGGCGCGCTGCTCGTCTCGATCCTGGTGATGCGCGCGATGGCGGTCGCGCATCTGTTCGCGCTACCCGGCACGGCCTGGCTGCTCATACGCCTCTACATCCCTGTCAGCGCCCGCCCGAGCGCCGCCACCCGCGTCCTGCTGACGGTCGCGCTTGCCCTCGCAACGCCGCTGGGCGTCACCGCTCTCTGGACCGCGCTGATACCGCAACCGGCGCCAGCCAAGGATAGTGACGACGGCTCCGGATGCAGCGACCGCGCCCGCCTCGCCATGCTTGCGAAAATGCCGCCGACCGTCTTTTTCGCGCCGATCGACATGGGTCCGGATATATTGGTGACCAGTCGCCACAGCGTTATCGCGACCGCGCATCATCGCAATATTGCCGGGCTGGGCGCGGTCATTCGTGGTTATATGCAGCGGCCGGACGCAGCGCGCGCCACCATCGCCCGCACCCAGGCGCGCTACCTACTTTTCTGCCCCGGTCTCAATGAAATCCGCAAATATGCCAAGGTGCGCCCGAACAGCCTTGCCGCCCTGCTGGAACACAACCGCGCGCCCGGCTGGCTGGAACGCCAATCGATCCCTGGCCTTGCCCCGCTCCGGCTTTACAGAATCACGCCGGAATGAACGTCATCGCCGCGCCGTTCATGCAATAGCGCAGGCCGGTGGGCTTTGGCCCGTCGTCGAACCTGTGGCCCAGATGGCCGCCACAGCGCGCGCAATGCACCTCGGTCCGCACATAGCCAAGCGCCCGGTCCCGCGATAGCCCGACCGCGCCCGGCAAGGATTGCCAGAAGCTTGGCCAGCCCGTGCCGCTGTCGAACTTGGTGCGTGACGAAAACAGCTTCTGGTCGCACCCCCGGCACGCGAAAATGCCGTTGCGATGTTCTTCCAGCAACGGACTCGTGCCCGGATGCTCGGTCGATGCCTCGCGCAATATCGCATAGGCTTGCGGGCTTAACTTCGCCTTCCACTGCGCCGGCGTCATCGTCACCTGGTAGGTCGCCGCGCGCGCGCTGTCGTCCGCGCCCGCATAGCGCAGCCCCACCAGCACGACGGCGGCGGTGGCTGCGGTGCCGATCAATGTGCGTCTGTTCATGTCCATGGCGTCTCTCCGTCTGCCCGCCGAGCTACGCGCCATCCCGGGCATCGGATGCGCGCTTGCGGGAAAAAAGTCCGCGCCGCCTGGCCGGTTGCGCGGACTTGAGCACATTGCGCCGGAACAATCGCACACCGATGCGGATGATGATCGCCACCCACAGCAATTGCCAGCCTATCGCCAGCAGATGCGGCCAGATCGCACCCGACTGCGCCGCCCGCGCGACCATCGCGAAGGGCGAGCTGAACGGAAATATCGCCGCGCCCAGTTCGGGCCACTGGCCACCATGGCTGGACGCATAGGTGGTGAACAGAAAGATCGGCACCTGGCACATGGTGACCGGCATCGACAATGTCTGCACCTCGCGCACCGTATTGGCCTGCGCGCCGATACCGATGAACAGCGATCCCAGCAGCGTATAGGCGGTCGCGAAATAGACGAAGCCAAGCAGGATGAAGAGCGGCCAGCCCACCGCCGGCGTGGCCAGGGGCAGGGTATCCGGCGGCATCAGCGCCTGCACCAGCAACGCGCTGCTCCCCCAGACCGTAATGCCGATGAAGGACATGCCCAGCATCGCCATCAGCTTGCCCAGGAATATCGCGTCGATCGGCACGGCGGCCGCCAGTATCTCGATGATCTTGTTTGTCTTTTCCTCGACCATGTTCGACAGCACCATGCCCGCGAGCACGACCGTCAGCAGGAACAGCAATGTCTGCGCACCCCGCCCCGTGGCCAGTCGCGCCTGTTGCAGCGATCCCTCGCTCTGCCCGGCGATCCGACCAGGGGTCCGGCCAGGGGTCCGGCCAGTGATTCGGGTAGCCAGCGTCGTGACCGGCATCGCCGCGCCCGCCCGCGCGACGCTGACGATCAGCGCGACATCGCCCTTCATGCGTGCGACCTCGCCCGCCTCGCCCGACAATATCGGTGCCCGCAGCGTTCCCGACAGGATCGTGCCCGCCTGTGCATTCCGGTCCGCCACGCGCACAGCGGGTAGCGTCCCGTCGCCGATCTGCCTGGCCAGCTTGTCCCGCGCGGCGATCACCGCCCCGGCCTCTGTCGGGGCAAGGGCCAGCCCGACGAATGGCGGCGCGCCCTCGCTGGCGATCTGGTTGCCGACCCAGCCGCCGGCCACGCCGATCGCCAGCGGAAAGATCGGCACGATCAGGAACAGGATAAAGCTTTTGGAAAAGATCAGCGCGGTAAAGTCGCGCCGGGCGATGACGAAGGCGGCGCGCAGCAATGCCTTCATGCCGCGTCCTCCGTCGGTGCCCGCGCGATCATGTCCTTCGCCGCTTCCGCGCCCGCGATCGCGACGAAGGCGTCGTGCAGGCCCGGCCGCTCGATCGCCAGATTCTCGATTCCCGCCGCGCCGTCCATCAGCGCGCGCAACAGCGGCTCGATGCCGCTCTCGGGCAGTTCGAAATTCCAGATATTGCCCGTAACGACCGCATCGGCGGGCAGGGCGGCGCGCCACGGCCCGTCGGTTCTGCGCGTCTCCAGCCGCACTTGCGGGCGCAGCCGGTCGCGCGCCTCGCTCACCGATCCCTCGAAGCGGATCTTTCCCCTGGCGACGATCGCGATCCGTTCGCACAATCGCTCGGCATGGGCAATGACATGGGTGGAAAACAGGATCGTCACCCCGTCCGCCGCCTGGGCGCGGATCAACAGTTCCAGCTTGCCCTGGTTGATCGCGTCGAGACCGGAAAAAGGCTCGTCCAGCACGATCAGCCGCGGGCCATGGACGATCGTGCCCAGCAGTTGCACGGTTTGCGCCATGCCTTTGGACAAGGTGCGGATCGGCTTGTCCGCCGACGCGCCAAGCCCATGCTCCTCCAGCAAAACGCGCGCGCGCTTGCGCCCCTCGGCCAGTTTCAGCCCGCGCAGCGCCCCCATGAAGGCGATCGCCTCGGCCGCCTTCATCGCCGGATACAGCCCGCGCTCCTCGGGCAGGTAGCCCACGCGCCGCGCCGCCTTCAGCGGAGCGTCCTCGCCCAGCAAGGTGCGCGCGCCCGCGTCGGGATCGATGATGCCCAGCAAGGTGCGCAGCAGCGTCGTCTTGCCCGCGCCATTGGGTCCCAATATGCCATAGATGCTGCCCGGCGGCACCGCGATGTCGATGCCGTCGACCGCATGGAAACTGCCGAAACGCTTGACAAGACCACGCCCCTCGACGGCATAGGGGAGGGGGGCGGGCCTGTTCATGACCCCACGATAGCTGTGCGGCATGACAACTCAAGCGCTACCTCCTCTGGAAGAGCGGCTCAGACAGGAGGCCGCGCGTCTCGGCTTTGCCGCCTGCGGCTTTGCGCGCGCCGACGCCGCGCCCCTGACCGCCGCGCGCCTCGACCAATGGCTGTCCGAGGGGCGGCATGGCGACATGATCTGGATGGAGGAGCGCGCCGCGCAGCGCGGTTCGCCCGCCGGCCTCTGGCCCAAAGTGCGCTCGGTCATCATGCTCGGCATGAGCTATGCCCCCGCGCAGGATCCGCTGGCCCTCGCCGGTGCGGGCGACCGCGGCCGGATTTCGGTCTATGCGCAGGGGCAGGATTATCACGATATCGTCAAAAAGGCGCTGAAGGCCCTTGCGCGCTGGCTGGTCGCCGAAATCCCTTCCGAACTGAAAGTTTTCGTCGATACAGCCCCGGTGATGGAAAAGCCGCTGGCGCAGGCCGCCGGGATCGGCTGGCAGGGCAAGCACAGCAATCTCGTCAGCCGCGACCATGGGAGCTGGCTGTTTCTGGGGGCGATCTACACCACGCTCGACCTTGCGTCCGATGCGCCCGGCGGCGATAGCTGCGGCTCGTGCGACGCCTGCCCGACCGACGCCTTTCCCGCGCCCTATCGCCTCGATGCGCGCCGCTGCATCTCCTATCTGACGATCGAGCATAAAGGCCCGATCCCGGAAGAGTTTCGCGCCGCGATCGGCAACCGCATCTATGGCTGCGACGATTGCCTCGCCGTCTGCCCGTGGAACAAGTTCGCGCGGACCGCCGCTCGTCACCGCGCCTTCATCGGCCGCGCCGAACTGGCCGCGCCGGAACTATCGGACCTGCTCGCGCTCGACGACGCGACCTTTCGCGAGATATTCTCGGGTTCGCCGATCAAGCGCATCGGCCGCGACCGGATGGTGCGCAACGCCGCCATCGCCGCGGGCAATAGCGGCGACGCGCAATTCCTGACCATTCTCGAAAGGCTCAGGACCGATCCCGACCCTGCGGTCGCCGACGCCGCGCGCTGGGCGCATGATCGCCTCGCCCTATTTGGCCGGTAACGGCATCTGCAACGCTGCCTGGCACGCCGCCGGGTCGGTGTCCGCGCCGCCCGGCAACCGCGCATCGACATGGCTGACGACCGGTTCCCTGCCCTTGGCGGTCGTGTAGAGATAGGCGTCGAGCACGCAGCGCCCGTTGGCGAACTGCAGCTTGCGCACCGCCCGGTCGCGAATGTCGAGCCGGGGCGGGCCGAACAGCGCGGTCAGATGCCTGGCGTCCATCCCCATCAGCCCGCCCGGCTTGCCATAGGCGCTCGCCATCGGTTGCGTCGGCACGATCGGCGCCGGTCCCGCTTCCGGCACCGTCGCGCAGGCGGACAGGCCAAGGGCCAGCATAACGATCAGGACGACCCTGGGCATTGCGCGTCTTCTTGCCTCCATACAGCACAGGCACGGCATAGCCACGCTCCGGATCGGCGCAAGCCGCTTGCGACCGGCGCCCTTATCCCGTTCCGACGCCACGCGGTCAACCGGCGTTGCGCACGCGCCTTCGCTTGACTAGAGGCGGAGGCAGCCACCAAAGGAATATCCGTGACCGCATCCACTCCCGCCACCCTTGACGTCGTCGCCATCGGCAACGCCATCGTCGATGTTCTTGCCAAGGCCGACGACGCCTTCCTCGCCACCCATGCGCTGACCAAAGGCGGAATGCAGTTGATCGACGCCGCCATGGCCGAACTGCTCTACAGTGAAATGGGCGCGGCGGTCGAAATCAGCGGCGGCTCGGCGGCGAACACGCTCGCGGGCATGGCCGCGCTGGGCAGCCGATGCGGCTTTATCGGCCAGGTCGCGCAGGACCAGCTCGGCCAGGTGTTCGCGCATGACATCCGCGCGCTCGGCATCCATTTCGCCACCCCGGTGCGCGCGCCGGAGCCGCCGACGGCGCGCTGCCTCATCATGGTCACTCCCGACGCGCAGCGCACGATGAACACCTTCCTCGGCGCGTCGCAATATCTCCCCGCCACCGCGCTCGACCGCGCCCTCATCCAGTCCGCGAAGATCCTCTATCTCGAAGGCTATCTGTGGGACCCGGCGGAGCCGCGCGCCGCGATGCGCTCGGCGATTGACATGGCGCGCGAAGCGGGCCGCAAGGTCGCCTTCACCCTGTCGGCCGACTTCGTGATCGACCGCCACCGCGCCGATTTCCTCGACCTGATCGACGGCGGCCTGATCGACATACTCTTCGCCAACGAGGATGAAATCCGCACCCTGACCCGGCGTCCCGACTTCGAAAGCGCGGTCGCCGCCGTCGCGCCCAAAGTCCCCGTGCTGGTCGCGACCAGAGGCGCACAGGGCGCGATCGCCATCGTCGAGGGCGCGCACTACGAAGCCGACGCCGCCCCGGTCGCCACCATCGTCGACACCACCGGCGCAGGCGACCTGTTCGCCGCTGGTTTCCTCTCCGGCCATATCGACGGCCTCGCCCCGCAGGACTGCCTGAAACTCGGCGCAGCCTGCGCCGCCGAAATCATCTCGCATTACGGCGCCCGCCCGGAGGCGGACCTGAGGCTGCTGCGGGCGAAGATATTTGCTTAGAAACTGTATTTAACGGTGCGTCCGATCCGGCAAGATGCGCCCCGTTTTACGCTACTATTCCGCCTTTGGTAATAATCTTAGAAACTCCGACGCGGCGCGATGAAGCCGTTCCCGGTGGCTTGCCATATCATCACGCCCCTCGATATTGCGCGCTTCTACAAGAAGCTGACGAAGGCGATTGATGCCGTCCTTGGCGATCTGGTCATTACTAATGAGAACCGCCTGCCTGAACCGTTCGAACACCAGTTCCAGATCAGGTTGTGGCGCTTCAAGCGCAACTTCGCCTATTTCGCGATAATAGGCGGCCAATTCGTTTATGCGCTCCAGACTATCGCCAAGCGCCGCTCTCAACGCTACTTCTTCGCCTCTTTTATAAGCGATCCATTCGCTTCGGACGAAATCGGACGGCGCTGGATTTTCACCGGTTAATACCAGTTGGATAGGCTTTCCCAGAACCCCGGCCATACCGACCTCAAAGAATATGTTCGCGAGCGTTTTTGCAGGAGTTCGGTCCGAAAATATGGCGACTGCAAAGCCGCAACCCCTTATCAAATTCAGGATTTTGTGAAGATAATCCCCGGTCCCCCGGATATCTCCGGCAGTCACCGAAGAGAAGTTCGCCTGTTCCAAAGATGCTCTGACCTCAGCAACCATCGTTTGATCGGCGGTCGTCAAATTTCCGTCAAGCTGGGCCATAAGAAATGCGGTGCGTGGCCGTGGGTGAAATGCATCGACCAATTCTGTCTGGTCAACAGGAGAAAATAGAAGAGGCACTTATTTCTTCGGAACATTCTGATACGGACCGGGGCTTTTCTTCGAATCCACGATTCGACCCGTTCTCGTATCAAGCTTCACCCATTGTCCCGTAACCGGATTTTTGACTTGCACGCGTGTTGGCTTGACGGGTGGGGGTGGAGATTTCGACATGGTTTATAAATGTCCTGCGCGATATCCGCATGGATCAACTGCGGACCTTTGCGAGATATAGCGATAAAGTGACGATTTGCCCACTGGTCACACCGGACTTTTTAGCTACGGCGACCACTCAAAAAAGTGTTGAGTTGAGCCAAGCCTAACAGCCTAGCCGTGCTTGATTCCTCTCACCGCCGAAACAGCGCCCGGTCCTCCGCCTCGAACCCGCGCCGCCAGATCACCAGCGCATAGACCGCCAGGATCGCCGGCACCCCGAATAGCAGCTCGGCCCATTCGAACCGCTTGGGCAGCGCCACGAACGCCGCCCCCGCGCCCGCGCCCGCCAGCGCCGCCCACACCAGCGCCCAGCGCCACGCATTGACCTTCGCATCCAGCAAATGGCTCAGCAATTTCGCCTTCGCGATCGCGCTCGCCCCCAGCGCCAGGCACAGCGCCAAAGCGGGGGCGGCCGCGATGGCGAGCGGGGGCAGGCCCGCCCGCGTCGCGCTCAGGATCAGCACCACGCTCAACCCGGCCTGCACCGCGATCATGCCCAGCGAAATCATCAGGTTGCGCAACCGCGCCATATAGACCAGCGCCGATTCGCTCACCACGGCGGTCGCCGCCACCACTTCGGCGGCGAGCAGGAAGCCCAGTGCCCCGGTCCCGCCCACGAAGGTCGGCCCGACCAGCCCCATCACCGCCTCGCCCGGTATCCCCAGCGCCAGCGCGATCCCCGCCTGCGCGGCGATGATCCAGAAGCCGACCTGGCTCACCTGCCGGGCGATCGCGGCCAGGTTGTTCTCGGCCAGGTTGCGGGTGATGACCGGTCCCAGCACCGGCTCGAAACTGGTCTTCAGCTTCTGCGGCAGCGACGCGACCTGCTGCGCGACATAATAGATGCCCACCACATAGGGGGTGGCGAACAGGCCGAGAATCGCCAGGTCAAGCCGCCGCGACCCCCATTCCACCCCGTCCGCCGCCGCCAGCGGCAGATTGTGGCGCGCCAGGCCCCACAGCCGGACCGGCTCGGGCGTCCAGCCCTTCGGCAACCCGTAATGGCGCAGCAGCGGCCACAGCGACGCGCCCAGCGCGCAGACCATCGACAGCACATAAGCCAGGATCAGCCCGTCGCGCCGCGAATAGAAGAAAAAGGCGAGCGCGCCGATACTGATCGCCCACGGCTCGATGATCGATCGCGCCCGCACCGTCGCGCCGATGTCGAAGCGATAGGCGCAGGCGGCGAGCGCCACGTCCGATCCCGCCACCGCGATCACGATCAGCGGCAGCAGCCGGTCGGACCCGTTGACTCCGCTGTTCGGGAACATCGCATGGGGAAAGACCATCAGCAGCGCGGCCATCGCCAGCGCGGCGATCAGCGTCACCAGCATCGCCTCCGCCACCACATGCGCCTGCGGCCGCTCGCTGTGCGTCAGCGCGCCGGCCAGCCCGCGCTTCAGCCCCAGCGTCGCCAGTTGCGCGGCGAATTCCACCACCAGGATCGCATAGGCGAAGCGGCCCAGAATATCGGGTCCATACATGCGCCCGGCAATGAACAGGAAGGGGATGCGCGCGGCCAGCCGCATCAGGAAGCCCAATATATTGGTCCGCCCGCCCTTGGCGAGCGCGGCGATATCCGCCGCGTCCTGCGCGCCCATTGCCCCGCCGACGCCGGGCAGCGCGCCGATCGGCCCGGAAGATCCGTCCCCCAACATTGCGATTATGCACCCCTCATCGGTCGCTCTTATGGGAAAAGCGCGGCGGCGCGAAGGGCTAATGGATTATTCGGGGCGCAGCGGCCGGGCGAGCAAGGCCTCGACCGCCTGCGCCACCGGCTGCGTCCCTTCCAGCAGCGCGCAGACCGCCTGCACGATCGGCATCTCGACACCGGCTTGCGCCGCCACGTCGCGCAGCACCGGGGCGGTGAACGCGCCCTCCGCCACCGTCCGCCGGTTCGCCAGCAGCGCGGCGGCCGGCTGCCCCTCGCCCAGCGTGATTCTAACAAACATGCCAACGTCAGTTTG
>CAXUEQ010000008.1:20873-51941 GCA_964250175.1 uncultured Sphingobium sp.
AGCGAGAAGTTGCGGCTGTTGGTGGAGGAGCAGGTGAGCACCAGGTCGCCCAGTCCCGACAGCCCGGCCAGCGTCTCCGCGCGGGCGCCGCGCGCCAGTCCGAAGCGCGTCATCTCGGCAAAGCCCCGGCTGATGAGCGCCGCGCGCGCGTTGAGGCCCAGCCCCGCGCCCTCGGCGACGCCACAGCCGATCGCCAGCACATTCTTGACCGCGCCGCCGATCTCCGCGCCGATCACGTCGTCGGAAAGATAGGGACGGAAGGTCGGCTGCGCGATCCGCGCCGCCAGCGCCTGGCCGGTCGCCGCGTCGCTGCACGCGAAAGTGACCGCGGTGGGCAGCCCCTTGCCCACCTCATGCGCGAAGGTCGGGCCGGACAGCACCGCGACCGGCGCGTCCGGGCAGACCTGCGCCGCGACCTCCGACATCAGCAGGCCGCTGCCCGCCTCGATCCCCTTGCAGCACAGGATCAACGGCCGCGCGCCGACCTCCAGTCTCTCCAGAATCGCGCGCATATGTTGCGAAGGCGTAACGACTAGGAAGGCCTCGCACCCCCCCATCATACCCGTGTCCACCGTCGCCTTGATAGTCGGGTTTAGCTCGACTCCAGCCAGATATAGCGGGTTCTCGCGGGTCTGATTGATCGCTTCTGCGACTTCCGGTTCCAATGCCCATAGCAGCACCGGCTCGCCTCTCGCCGCCGCGACTTGCGCCAGCGCGGTGCCCCATGCGCCCGCGCCGATCACTCCGATCCTCATGCCTTCACTCCCGCGCCGCGCGCTTTTTCCGCATCCGGGTCGAGCGGCCAGCGCGGTCGCGCCGCAAAGTCCAGCCCGTCGAACAGCCCGGCGGCATGGCGCTCCGCCCCGGCCCATCCGATCATGGCGGCATTGTCGGTGCAAAGCCAGAGCGGCGGCGCGACGAAGGGCAGCCCGTGCCGCCCCGCCAGTTGCTCCAGCGCCGCCCGTATCGCCTTGTTCGCCGCGACCCCGCCCGCGACCACCAGCGCGCTGACGCCCGCGCTTAGTGCCAGCGCCCGCTCCGTGCGATCGACCAGGCAATCGATCACCGCCTGCTGAAAGCTCGCGGCAACATCCTCCATAGCATATGTTCCCGCCTGCGCTGCCCGCATCACCGCGCTTTTCAGGCCCGCGAAGGAGAAATGCGGTTCGGCCGTTCCTATGAGCGGACGGGGCAGAGGCACCGTTTTGGGATTGCCCAGCATCGCCGCCGCCTCGACCGCCGGCCCGCCGGGATAGCCGAGGCCGAGCAGCTTGGCGGTCTTGTCGAACGCCTCGCCCGCGGCATCGTCGATCGTCGTGCCGAGCCTGCGATAGCGGCCCACGCCCTCGACCCGCAGCAACTGGCAATGCCCGCCCGACACCAGCAGCAGCAGATAGGGGAAGGGCAATGCCCGATCCGCCATCCGCTCGGCCAGGCGCGGCGACAGTGCATGGCCTTCCAGATGATTGACCGCGATCAGCGGCTTGCCCGCCGCGTGCGCCAGCGCCTTGCCGGTGACTAACCCGACCATCACGCCCCCTATCAGGCCGGGTCCGGCGGTCGCGGCGATCGCATCGACATCGGCGAGCGTCAGCCCGGCTTCCTCGAACGCCGCCGTCACCAGCGGGGTCAGCGCCTCGACATGCGCGCGCGCGGCGATTTCCGGCACCACGCCGCCATAGGGGCGATGCGCGGCTTCCTGTGTTGCGAGCCGGTGCGCCAGCACGCGGCCGTCGCTTGTCACCAGCGCCACTGCCGTCTCGTCGCAGCTCGATTCAAGGCCAAGGATGATCGTCATTGCGCTTCCCTCTAGGGGCAGGCGGCTTTAGAGGAAAGCGCCTATGGCCGATCCCGCTTTCCCCCTCCGCCTTGGCACCAGAGGCTCTCCGCTTGCGCTGGTTCAGGCGAACATGGTCGCGTCGGCGCTGTGCGCCGTTCATGGCTGGTCCAGCGAGGCGGTGACGATCGTGCCGGTGAAGACCAGCGGCGACCGCATACAGGATCGCGCGCTGGCCGATATCGGCGGCAAGGCGCTGTGGACCAAGGAACTGGACCGCGCGCTGCTCGATGGGGCGATCGACTTCGCCGTCCATTCGATGAAGGATGTCGAAACCGTCCGCCCCGTGGCGATCGCGATCGCCGCGATGCTCCCCCGCGCCGATGTGCGCGACCGGCTGATCGGCGCGCCGGGCGTGTCGATGCTGAAACAGGGCGCGGTCGTCGGCACCAGCTCGCCGCGCCGGTCGGCGCAACTCAAACGTCTGCGGCCCGACCTGGAGACGATTCTGTTCCGTGGCAATGTCGCGACCCGGCTGGCGAAGGTGGAGGCGGGCGAGGCCGACGCCACGCTGCTTGCCGCCGCGGGTCTCGACCGGCTGGGCCAGCCCGACATCGGCGCGGCGATCCCGCTCGACATCATGCTGCCCGCGCCGGCGCAGGGCGCGGTCGGCATGGAGACGCTGGCCGAAAACGCGCCGATGCGCGCGCTGCTCGCCGCGATTTCCGATGCCGACACGCGTGATTGCGTGCTGGCCGAGCGCGCCCTGCTGTTCGCGCTGGGCGGCGACTGCCATTCGCCGATCGCCGCGCTGGCGCGGATCGAGGGGGAGGGGATACAGCTTGCGGCGGAAATATTGACCGGCGACGGTTCGGATCATGTCGCCGACAGCGTGCATTTCCCGCGCGGCGACCTTCACGCGCCCGCCGCCCTTGGCAAGGCGCTGCTCGCCCGCGCTGGTCCGCTGTTGCGGACGTTGTTCGAGGGATGAACCGCCCGTTGCTGGTGCTTCGGCCGCAGCCGGGCGCGGACAGGACTGTCGGGCGTGCGCGCGACCTTGGGTTCGATGCCCAAAGCTATCCGCTGTTCGCGATCCGCGCCCGGCCATGGAGTGGTCCCGACCCTGCCAGAATGGACGCGCTGCTTGTCACCAGCGCCAACGCCGTCCGCCATGGCGGTGCCGATATCCTGCTCTACCGGCATCTACCCGCTTATGCGGTGGGTCCGGCCACCGCCGAGGCGCTGCGCGCGGCGGGATTTATCCAGGTTATCGCGGGCCATGAAGGCGTCCGGGAGGCGATCGGCCTGATGGGCCGCGCCGGTCATGGCCATGCCCTGCACCTGTCCGGCGCCGACATACATCCTTATGGCGCGCACAGCCTGCGGATCACGCGCGCGATCGTCTACGAAGCGATCGAGACGGGCGATGCGGCGGGTCTGGCGCAGCGCCTGCGTTCCGGCATGATCCTGCTCGTTCATTCACCGCGCGCCGCCGCGCGTCTTGCCGGGCTTTTGCCGTTAAACGAACGGGAGTCCCTCCGGCTGATCGCGATCAGCCCGGCCGCATCGGAAGCGGCGGGGCCGGGCTGGCGGCAGGCGCTGGCCGCCGCCGCGCCGACCGACAAAGCGATGCTGGCCCTCGCCGCGACTTTATGCGATTGCAATCAGGCATGCAGACGGATGGACGGAACGACATGAGCGGTGCGGAAGCAAGCGAAGGGGGGCAGGCGTCCGTGGCCGCTTCGTTCGAACCCGCGCGCGCCTCGCCCCGCCGCAAATCCACCGCCGGCTGGATCGCCCTTTTGTTACTTGTCACTTTCACAGCCGGCATCGCCGCCGCGCTCTTCGCTTTCCCGCAAGCGACAGGCTGGTGGCGCGGGCAGCAGGCGCAACCTGCCCGGCGCATACCCGCGATTGTCGTGCCGGCATTGGTCAAGCCCGTCTATCGCCCCGCCGACGCGGCGCGACAGGATTTGCTGGCAACCCGCATGGCCGAAATCGAGGACAGGATAGGCCGGGTCAATGTCGAGGCGCAGGCAGCGGCCGGCAATGCCGGACGCGCCGAAGGCTTGCTGATCGCTTTCGCCGCGCGTCGGGCGCTCGATAGCGGCGCTGCGCTCGGCTATGTCGAAGGGCAGTTGCGCCTGCGCTTCGGTCAGGCGCAACCCCGCGCGGTCGCCACCATCATCAACGCCGCGCGCGAACCGGTGACATTGCTCGACCTGCAGGCGGGCCTGGAAGATATTGCGCCGCGCCTGCGCGTCAATGCGCCGGGGACCAACTGGTGGACCGCGGTCGAGCGCGAGGTGCGCGAACTGGTCGTGATCCGCAAGGCGACGACGCCCTCGCTGGAACCCGACATGGCCCTGCCGCGCATCCGCCGCCTGCTTGCCGCAGGCCGGGTCGAACCGGCGATGGCGGAAGTCGAGCGCTTGCCGGGAAAAGTAGCGGCCGATCGCTGGCTGCAGATCGCCCGGCGCTATCGCGAGGCGCGCCGGGCGCTTGATCTGATAGAGACCGCCGCCATCCTGGAATCGCGCCCGACCGGCCTCGCTGGAGCGCCTCTCGCGGCGGGATGGGGGCCGATTGCGCCGCGCTAGGGCGTCACCGGTCTGCAATCATAAGGTCATAAATCTTTCATAAATATTGCGGGCGCTTATATTAAGCGCATGAACGCCACCGCCTTTGCCGATTCGCACAGCCTTGCCCCGCCCGCCATTGCGCCGGGCGCGATGTTGCTGGCGCGCGAAATCCGTTCCTATGCCTATGTGCGGATCATGGCGGCGTTCGGCAGCGTGGTTGATGTCGATACCGTCGGCGATGGCCGGCCCGTGCTGGTCCTGCCCGGCTTTATGGCTTCGGACAAGACGACCGCGCGGCTGCGCCGCTCACTCAATGCTGCGGGCTTTGCCGCCCATGGCTGGAATCTCGGGCAGAATCGCGGCGTCAGCGAAGATTTGCTCGAACGGATCGACATGCGCGTGGCGGCAATCAGCGGCGATCGCCCGATCACGCTGGTGGGCTGGAGCCTGGGCGGCCTGATCGCGCGCGAATATGCCAAGCATGCGCCGGACAAGGTGGCGCGTGTGATTACCCTTGGCAGCCCCTTTTCCGGTGACATGCGGGCCAATAACGCCTGGCGCGCCTATGAGCATATCGCTGGGCATCCGGTCGACCGGCCGCCGATCGCGGTGCGCCTGCACGAAAAACCTGCCATGCCGACGCTGGCCTGCTGGTCGGCGCGCGACGGTATCGTCGCCCCGGCTTGCGCGCGCGGACGGGAAGGCGAGCGTGACATGGCGCTCGAATTCGACTGCACCCATATGGCCTTCGTCGCCGACCCCGGCGCGATCCGCAAGGTCGCGCGCCTTATCCAGGGTTAAGCGACCGCCTGTCCGGCGGGCGTGTAATCAAGCCCCAAATCCTGCGCGACCGCCTCATAGGTCACCTTGCCGTCCCACACGTTCAGCCCGGCCAGCAAGTGTGGATCGCGCTTAAGCGCCGCCTTCCAGCCGAGATCGGCAATGCGCAATGCGTGCGGCAGGGTTACATTGTTGAGCGCATAGGTGCTGGTGCGCGCTACCGCGCCCGGCATGTTCGCCACGCAATAATGGACGATACCCTCGACGATATAGGTCGGATCGGCATGGGTCGTGGCATGACTGGTCTCGAAACAGCCGCCCTGATCGATCGCGACGTCGACCAGCACCGCGCCCTTCTTCATCGTCCCGAGCATATCGGCCGTCACCAGCTTGGGCGCCGCCGCGCCGGGAATCAGCACCGCGCCGATGACCAGATCGGCATCGGCGACGCATTCCGCCAGGTTGGCGCGATTGGAGAAGCGCGTCTTCGCCCGCGCCTCGAAATAGATACCCAGCTTTTCCAGCACTTCCGGGCTGCGGTCGAGAATGGTGACGTCCGCTCCCAGTCCGGCCGCCATCTGTGCCGCGTTGAACCCGACGACGCCACCGCCGATCACCGCCACCTTGGCCGGCAGCACCCCCGGCACCCCGCCCAGCAGCACGCCGCGCCCGCCATGCGCTTTTTCCAGCGCGGTCGCGCCCGCCTGTATCGCCATGCGCCCGGCGACCTGGCTCATTGGTTTCAATAGCGGCAGTCCGCCGCCGGCGTCGGTCACCGTCTCATAGGCGATGCACACCGCATGGCTCTTGATAAGGTCGCGGGTCTGCTCGGGATCGGGCGCGAGATGGAGATAGGTGTAGAGTATCTGTCCGGCGCGCAGCATGGCGCGCTCGCCCGCCTGTGGTTCCTTGACCTTCACGATCATTTCGGCGCGCGCGAAGATTTCGGCGGCGGTGCCGACGATCTCCGCTCCGGCCTTCACATATTCCGCGTCATCTGCGCCGATGCCCTCGCCCGCGCCGGCCTCGACCAGCACAATATGGCCATGCGCGGCAAGCTCGTGCACGCTTTCGGGTGTCAGTCCGACGCGATATTCGTGATTCTTGATTTCCCGGACGGTGCCGACGATCATCGCTACTTCTCCTGGCGGCCAGACTCGCTTTGGCAATTATATTTCAACAAGCGATAATATAATTCTGATCGCAGGAAAAGGGGGCAGGGAGGCCCACCAAAGTAAAGGCCGGCCTTGCCTAGGCCGCCCCACCGCGATAGGGAGCCGCCTTCCAGTGCAATGCGGAGCGGTGGCCGAGTGGTCGAAGGCGCTCGCCTGGAAAGTGAGTATACGCCAAAAGCGTATCCAGGGTTCGAATCCCTGCCGCTCCGCCAAAAATTATCGATTTATTTAGGTTTTTCCCACTTTATAAGCGCTAGCGGGTTTACAACCCTGTTTTCCACATGAACCTGCGTGGTTAGTTGTAGCCGAACGACTTCGATTCTTTCATCGAGGTTCGAAAAATTCCCGAATTTGGAAATTACAATCTGCCATTGCCGTGTCTGACGCTGCCAGTGACCCCATGTCGGAAATGGCGTATCGAAGGATCATACGCAGCGCCTGATGCCTTCAAAACATCGTATTCCCGTTGGCGCTGCTTTCCGGAACCGGCTGCAGCACATCCCAATGTTCGACGATCTTTCCCCCCGCGACCCGGAAGATGTTCACCAGCACGAAATCGCCCTTGCCGCTGCCGTCGCTGACCTTGGCATGCACCCACACCAGATCGCCATTCACGGCGGACCGCAATATGACGGCCTTGATGTTGGGCCGCGCCGCGATCGAGCCTTTCAGGAATTTTATGAAAGCGTCGCGCCCGGTGGGAATATGGGGATTATGCTGGATATAGTCCTCGCTCAGCATCGATGCGGCAAGATCGAGATCATGCACGCCGAACGCCGCCTCGGAAAATTTCAGCACCAGCGCCAGGTTGCGCTGTTCCTGCGCGGCGCTCACCGATCGGCCCTGCGCAGCCGGGCTTTTGCCGGCGGCACAGGCGGGAACCGTCCCGGTGGCGGCGGCCCCCAGCATCGTCAGCATCAGGGCGGGGAAAAGGGTCGCGCGGGTGGATAGCATGGCTGGCTCCTGTGATGGACGGGGAAAGCGGTGGTTCTAAAATCCGTAAATGTCGGGCAGCGTCTCGCCGCCGGACCAGGCGATCGGCCCATCGGCCCAGGCGAGCAGGCGGCAACCGAAAGGCGACGCGATCGTCACTTCGGTGTCCGGTTCCATGACGACGATGCTACCTTGCCTGACCGCCATGCCGTTGATGGTGGCGCCACCGGCCAGGATCACCCACTCGGTCAGCGCAGTGACGCTATGCGTCGGGATCGCCATCTCCGGCCAAAGGGTGAGTTCGACATAGCGATGATCTTCCTTGGCTACGGCATAATCGAACAGCATCCGCCGCGACAGGCGCGGGATCGAGGTCGCCAGTTGCCGCGCGTCCGTCAACTGGAAGTCGATCGCCGGCAGCACCTCCGGCGCGGGGTTGGAGAAGAGCGCATTGGTCCCGCCGGTATGGATCGCCGCCTGGCCCTCGACCGGGAGATAGGTGACCGGCCCTTCGAGCCGCGCCACGAAAAACGCGCCTTCCCAGGATATGGCGTCATGCGTCGCGCCGTCCAGATTGATGGAGACGGTGCCGGGGCCGAAGCTCTGCTGATAATCCGCAATCGCGCCGGAGAACATCAGGCTGGTGGCCGGGCCATGATGCTGGTGGACGCCCGACGACGTCATCATGTCGAACTGGACCAGCCCCAGGAAATTCCCGTCCGCCGACGCCCGCACCGGTTTCAGCCTGACGCCCTTGTTGCCCGTCTCGATCCAGCGCGCGGTCGCCATGTCATAAGCGTAGACGCCCGGATCGGCGCTTTTGTGATATTGCTCCAGCACGCTGCCCTTGTCCTCACTCTATATGCCATGCTCTTGAGACTGCGCTGCTTGCGATGGCTATGTCTCTTGTGTCGTTCGCGCCCCGGCAAATCAGTCCCCACCCCTTGTGACAGCGCCGCCCTGCGCGCGCGCCTAGGAGGATGGCTGGTCACGGGAATGGAACGGCATGCCGCTATTGGGAAAAATCGACGGTTTTCTGGTCTCCATGCTCGCGGCGGTGCTGCTTGCGCTGACCTGGCCCGCCCTGGGCGCGGGGGAGGGCGCGCATGTTCTGGAAAGCATGACCGCGATCGGCATCGCCCTGGTGTTCTTCCTGCACGGCGCCAATCTCGCGCCCAGCGTGCTGCGCAGCGGCGCTGTGCACTGGCGGCTGCACGTCATGATTCAGGGGACGACCTTCCTGCTGTTTCCGCTCTTCGGCGGCCTGTTGTGGATAGCGACGCGCCAGTTGTTTCCGGAAAGCCCGTTATTCCCGGAAGGATTGCGCCTGGGCTTCTTCTTTCTGGCGGCTTTGCCCTCCACCATCTCGTCATCGATCGCGATGACCGCACTGGCACGGGGCAATGTCGCGGTGGCGATCTTCAACGCCACGCTCTCCGGCCTGATCGGCATGCTGGTCACGCCGCTGCTGATAGGCCTGGTGACAAGCGCGGCCAGCCACGGGACGTCAAATCTGGACGCGATCCTCGCCATCGCCCGCGCGCTCCTTCTGCCCTTTGCGCTCGGCCAGCTCTGCCGTCCGCTGATCGGTGGGCTGATCGCCCGCAACAAACGGCTTTTCTCCCTCCTCGATCGTTGCGTCATCCTCCTGATCGTCTTCACCTCTTTTTGCGAATCCACCCGGTCGGGGCTGTGGCGGCATTTCTCGCCCCTCGTCCTGCTGGGCGTCGCGGCGCTCGCCTGCGTCATGCTGATCGGCGCGCTCTGCTTTGCGCGGGTGGCAAGCCGCATGATGGGCCTCAGTCGCGCCGACGAGGCGGCGGCGGTGTTCTGCGCCTCGAAAAAGAGCCTTGCGACCGGCGCGCCGATGGCGAAATTGCTGTTCGCGGGCAATCCCTCGCTCGGCATGATCATGCTGCCGGTGCTGCTCTATCATCAGATCCAGCTTATCATCTGCGCGCAATTGGCGCGTCGCTACGCTGCGGAAACGGACGTCGAAACAGGCCATCCCAGGGAGATGATCGCGTGACCAGGATCGGATTGAACGGCATCGCACTGACCGGCGCGGAGGTGGAGATCGCCGCGCGCGGCACGACCACCCCGGCCATGCTCTACGCGCCGCAGCAATCCGGCGCGCCCTTGCCCGCCATGATCCTGTGTCCGGGCGGCATCGGCGCCGGAGACTATGAGATATTGGAATGGCTGGGCGGCCATCTGCCCGGCATCGGCATCGTCGGCCTGACGATCAAGTGGCGCGGGTCCGCGCCCGAACATGACCCGGACGATATCGCGCGCGCCGTCGACTGGCTGATCGCGCAACCCTTTATTGATCCGGCGCGGATCGGCGTCATGGGCATGTCGCGCGGCGGAAACGCGGCGCTGCGCGGCGCGGCCTTCGACGCCCGCCTCAAGCTCGCCATCACCTTCGGACCCGCCACCGACTTTCTCCAGCAGGCCGCCGGCACCAAAGTCTATGCGCCGTCCCGCCACCGGATGCTGAAGGACTGGCTTGGCGATCCCGATACGAACCGCGCTTATTATGAACAGGTGCAGGCGATTTCCCATGCCGCCAGGATCAGGCAACCGCTGCTGATGGTCCATGGCCTGCACGACATGCACGCCGTCCCGGAACAATCCATCTGGATGAAGGACGCGGTGGAGCGCGGCGGAAACGCCGATGTCCGGCTCGAACTGATCCCGATGATGGGCCATTATGGCGATCTGGTTCCCAACGGCTATGGCTTCGACCAGTTGCGCGCGATCATGCTGCCCTATCTGGAGGCGCGACTGTGACCCCCGAGACAGGTTTCGCGCCCCCGCGGCCGGATCTCACGACCGAGGCCGAGGCGCGCTTCCAGCTCGCCGCGCTCTACCGGCTGATCGACCATCATTTCCCCTCGACCGACGGCATCTATAATCATCTGACCCTGCGCGTGCCGGGCGCGGCCGATCATTTTCTCATCAAGCCGCACGCCCTGCTCTACGAAGAGGTCACCGCGTCCAGTCTCGTCCGCGCCGACATGAGCCGCGACCTCGACGAGTCCGCGCAGGTCAACCGGCCCGGCTTCGTGCTGCACGGCGCGATCCTGCGGGCGCGACCCGACATTCACTGCGTGGTGCATATCCATTCGATTCCCGGCCTGGTGCTGTCGGTCAGCCGGACCGGCCTCAGGATGCTGTCGCAAAATGCGCTGCGCTTCTTCGGTAGGATCGGCGTGCATCCCTATGAAGGCATTACCGATGGCGACGCCGAGGGACCGCGCATCGCCGCCGCGCTGGGACCGGACAATATCGCGCTCATCCTGCGCCATCACGGCCTGGTCATCGTCGGGCGCACGCCGCGCGAGGCATTCGAGCGGACCCGCGACCTGATGATCGCCTGCGAAATGCAGATGTATGTCGAGGCGTCGGGCGCCGCGCCGCCGGACATCGATCCCGCCCTCTGCGCGCGTGTCGCCGCGCAGTTCGTCCATCACGATCAGGGGCGCGGCGCCGCCGACTGGCCGGCCTGGGTGCGGTTTCTCGACCGCCGCGATGCCGGGTATCGCAGCTGATGAAACTCGCAACCTATCTTCATCAGGGCATCATAGCGCCCGGCGTCGTCATCGGCGACAGGATCGTCCCCTTCGCCATGATCGCGCCTGATCTGCCCGGCACATTGGAAGCGCTGCTCGACGCCGGACCCGATGCGCTGGCGGCGCTGCGCGCGCGGCTCCCCGACGATACGGCCGACGATATGGCCGCCGCCGCCGGGCTACCGCTGGCGGCTGTCGAACTGCGCGCGCCCATACGTCACCCGCGCAAATTTCTCGCGATCGGGCTGAACTATGCCAGCCATCTTGAAGAATTTCTGGCCAAGGGCAATGCGGCCCCGGACCTTGCGCATCAAATCTGGTTCAACAAGCAGACGAGCTGTATCACCGGTCCGTTCGCGCCGATCCACCGCCCGCATGTGTCGGAGCAACTGGATTTCGAAGGCGAACTGGGCATCGTCATCGGCCGCCGGTGCCGCCATGTCGCTGCCGCCGACGCCCGGCACGTCATCGCCGGCTATCTGATCGTCAACGATGTGTCGGTGCGCGACTGGCAAAAGCGCACGCCGACCGCGACGCTGGGCAAGTCGTTCGACACGCACGGGCCGACCGGACCCTGGCTGACCACGGCGGACGAGATCGCCGACCCGGAACGTCTCGCCATCGTGACGACGGTGGACGGCACCGTCATGCAACGCGGCAACACCGCCGAATTCCTCAAGACCATCGGCGAGATGATCGCCTATCTGACGACCGTGATGACGCTGGAGCCGGGCGATATTCTGGCGACCGGGACCCCCAGCGGGGTCGGCATGGGGCGCACCCCGCCGCGCTGGCTGGTTCCGGGCCAGAGCGTCCGCGTCGCCATCGAAGGTCTCGGCCACATCGAAAATCGCGTGATCGAAGAGCCGGTTGCGAGCAAGCTCCATAATCCTCCCCTGCAAGGGGAGGTGGCACGCGAAGCGTGACGGAGGGGTGACACCCTCTCGATGCAGGATATCCTTCTGTCATCCCTGCGGGCTGCCGCCTCCCCTTAAGGGGAGGAATATCCACAAGAAACTTACGCCAATTCGTCCTAAATCACCCGGCGCATCGCGTGAATAGCCTATTGCTGCAAGGCCGCGAGAAATCGGCGGGCGTGATGCCGGCCTGCCTGACGATCCCGCCCAATGTTCCGCGTTTGACTTCGCGGTGGAGCGGCACGACGCAACCCACATTTTCCCTGCGCAAGACGACATGACTGCCGCGCTGCCGGATCTGTGTAAACCCCAATCTTTCCAATGCTTTTACGATCTGCGCGCCGGAAATTACCGATAGTCAGGCATGCGCGCCGATCGTGAATGTCGTCACCAATGGCGTTTCACCAAGCCGTAACGGGAATTCTTCCAGATAGAGTTCGACCGCCTCGCGCAAATTGGCGATCGCGGTCTGCACGCTCTCCCCTTCGCTCACGCATCCCGTTTCCGGATTGAGCGCCGTATAGCCACCCTCCGACGCCGGGGTTAATATGGCCGTGACCTGCATGCTGATGCCTCCGATGATCGACCATGCCAGCAGATCGACGGTCTGGCAATATTGACGCCGCCAGCGCCGGTGAAGGCCGATCGGCCCTAAATCACTCCGCCGCCGACCCGCGGATACTGCGCGGTGATCCGGCGGGCGCGCCCGCCAGCATGGGCAGCCAGTCGTGCGCCGGTTGCAGGAAGCCGCCTGATAGGTGCGACAATCCTAAGGGCGGATCGACATTCGGCGTTGTTCACATTATTTTCGCGCAGAGGCGCAGAGCGCGCGGAGAGGAGATAGGGCGCCTTGAAAAAAGATTCTGCTCCGAAAGAAGAGGGCTGCGCCCGCCCGCCTTGATTACATCTCCGCGTCCTCTGCGCCTCCGCGTGACAATCTCTTCTTCGCGGATCGGTCATGCCGTGCATGTCGACCGGCGCTAAATCACCCCGCCGCCGACCCGCAGATGCTGCGCGGTGATCCAGCGGGCGCGGTCGCTGACGATGAAGGCCGCGACCTGCGCGATGTCGTCGACGGTGCCCAGGCGGCCCAGCGGGGTCATGCCGATCGCGGCGGCGAAGCGCACCTCGGTGCTGCCCGCCGCGCGTGACGTGGTCGTGTCGATCGGACCGGGCGCAAGCGCGTTGACGGTGATGCCCCTCGCGCCGACCTCGCGCGCCAGCACGCGGGCATAGACTTCCGACGCCGCCTTCGCACCGGCATAGAGCGCCGTCCCGGCAAAGGGGGTGACCACGGTGGTGGAGGTGATGACGAGGATGCGGCCATTGTCGCGCAGCGTCCGCGCCGCCTCGCGCAGCACGAAGAAATTCGCCTTGGCGTTGATCGCCGTGGCGGCGTCATATTCCGCCTCGGTCACGCCGACCAGCGGCTTGATCGTGGCGGCCGCGCCCGCATTGCTGACCACGATGTCGATGCCGCCGAAATGGCTTTGCGCCGCCGCGAACAGCCGCTCGATTTCCGTCACCTGGGTCACGTCGGCCTGCACCGCGATCGCCTTGCCGCCGCCGGCCTCGATCGCCGCGACCGCTTGCGCGGCGGCCTGGGTCTCGCTGTCCGCCGCATAGTTCACGACGACGGCGGCTCCCGCCGCGCCGATCAGCTCGACGATGCGGCGGCCCAGCCCGCGCGACGATCCCGTGACGATCGCCACTTTTCCGGCAAGCGTCCGGTTGGCGTTGGCATGGTCGTTCATTGCGTCACCCCTTCCATCGGCACGTCGATGCTGCGGGACTTTGACGACCGGATCAGCATCAGCATGGTGAGCGCCGCGCTGGACGCCAGCGCCGGGATCAGGCAGGCGGTATAGACAGCCCCGGCGGTCAGTCCCGCGTTCAGCATCGCCCCGCCGGCCATCGGACCGAATAGCGATCCTAACCGCCCGACCGCCTGCACGAAGCCGATGCCGGTTCCCCGGACCGCGATCGGGAACTGGGTGGAGGTGAACGCCGTCATCGACATCTGCGTGCCGACGAGGAAGAAGCCGCAGACCCCGAGCGCGACAAGCGCCAGCGAGGATGCCGGCGGCATGGACCCGACGATGGCGAGCACGATGCCGCTGAGGCCATAGCCGCTCGCGAGCAGCATCAGCGGGCGCCGGCTGCGATCGAGCAGCCGCGACATCAGGTAGCTGCCCGCAATGGCTCCGGCATTGATTGCTGCCACGCCGAATATCGCGCTCGAAAGCGGCATGCCCGCCCGCGCGAGGATGCTCGGCGTCCAGTTCACCAGCAGATAGCTCAGCAGGAGGCTGAAGAACAAAGCCAGCGACAAAAAGGCCGTCGTCGGCGCGAGGCCGTTGCTGAACAGTCCGGCATAACCGGCCCCGCGCGTCGCCGGTCGGGAGGGATGTGCCTCCCAGTCGATCGCCTGTCCCGGCGCGATGCGGGTCATCAGGCCTTGCGCCTGTGCCCGTGCCTGTTCGCCGGGCCGCGCGGCAAGAAAGCGGATCGATTCGGGCAGGTAACCGATCAGCACCACGGCCAGCAGCACGGGCGCGATGCCGCCGATGATGAAGATCGCATGCCATCCGAACGCCTCGATCATCCTGCCGCTAACCAGTCCGCCCAGCACGGCGCCGGCGGGGAAGCCCCACAATGTCATCGTCACGATGGTCGCGCGGCGGCGCAGCGGCGCGAATTCGGCGGCGATCGCCATTGTATTGGGGATGACGCCGCCCAGCCCGATGCCGCCGATCAGGCGGCAGACGAGCAGTTCGGTGAAATTCCCGGTCAAGGCCGACAGGCCGCTGAACACGCCGAACAGCAGGGTCATGGCGATGGTGATGCGGCGGCGGCCGAGCCGGTCGGACAGCGCCCCGAACACGCTGGTGCCGAACACCGAACCCAGCAATGTGGCACTGAACAGAAAGCCGAAATCGATGGGCGACAAATGCCATGCGCTGGAAATGGCGGGCGCGACGAAGCCGATCGACTGCGTATCGAAACCGTCGAGCATCGCGATCAGGATGCACAGGGCAAAGACCCGTTTCTGCAAGCCGCCGAGCGGGGCGTCGTCGATCGCCTGGGCCACCGTCTTGCGCGCGCGCGGGGATGCGGTCTCCGGGGACGGAATAGCCGTCATGCGATGCCTCCGCCGACCTGGATGATCTGGCGCGTGACCCAGCGTCCGGCGTCGCCGACCAGGAAGCCGATCACGTCGGCGATATCCTCCGGCTCGCCGAACCGCCCGAGCGGCGTCATCGCGATGACCTGCGCCTTGCGGGCGTCGCTGTTCTGCGCCTGCATCACGGGCGTGTTCGTCGGTCCGGGCGCGACGACATTGACTGTGATGTTGCGCTCGCCCAGTTCGGCGGCGAGCACCTGCGCATAAATTTCGGCCGCGCGTTTCGCGCCGCTATAGCTGGCCGAACCGGGGTAGGGGGACAGGACGGTGCTGCTGGACAGGACGATGATCCGGCCATTGTCGGCAATGCAGCGCGCCGCTTCCTGCAGGACGAAAAACTGGCCTTTGGCGTTCAGCGCCATCACCCGGTCATAGTCATCCTCGGTCGTGTCCTGTATCGATTTTATCACCGCGTCGCCGGCGGCGTTGCTGATGACGATGTCGATGCCGCCAAGCAAGCGGAGGCTTTCGGCGAAAAGATAGCGAATTTCCGCCGGATCGCGCATGTCGGCGGCGACGGCATGGGCGACGCCGCCCGCCGCGCCGATCTCTTCGGCGACCAGCAGAGCCTCGGCCTGCTGGGCCGCATCCTTGCAATTGACCACGATCTGCGCCCCCGCGCGCGCCAGGTCGATCGCGGTCGCCCGCCCGATCCCGGTCGCCGCGCCGGTGATGACGACCCGCCGCCCGGCCAGGTCACCAACGGAAACCTCCCCCGCCGCCCCGGACGGGGCAATATCGGCGCTGACCGTATCGTTCATAGGCTTTTTTCAGCTTTCTCTGACATCCTCCCATATCTTCTATCCACCTTTCGATCCTCGCCGCATCACATGCGCTTGCGACGATGTGGAGGATGCGACATCAGCCTCGATGCTGTTCGAACGCTATGGTCCGGGCGGGGCACCGGCCATGTCATGCGATGATGTGACGCAGGGTGCGCGGATCACTTGTGCTATAATCCCATCAAGCGCATGGGTTCTGAAGGGCCGCAAACAGGGCGTCGGGAGAGGGTGCATATGGAGGCTTTCAATCTGGCGACGCTGGCCCGTTTGGATGCGCTCACTCTGGCTATCGGCGACGACAATTATGGCGACTGCCTGCTGACGACCGCATCCGCCGTGAGCGAGGCCGACCAGATTCTCGCCTTCGCCTTCTCACCCGAGCGTTCGCCCCGCATCATCGCGTGCAACGGGATGATCGATCCGGCGCTCGCGAACGCCTGCGCCATGGACTATGTCAGTTCGCTCTATCTGCTTGATCCGCATTATCCCGCCATTCGCGGCGTCGGCGACACGGTGACATGGTTCGACTACGGCCAGGCTCGCCATGCGGACCATTTCGAAACCGCTTTTTTGAGCAGGATCGGCGCGCATGACGTCATTGGTCTTGCCCAACGCCATGGCGAGATATTGTGCTACGTCATGGTGATACGCTGCGGCGGTCGCACCTTCGGGCCAAATAATCGCTGGCTGCTGTCCGAGGTCGGCGCGGTCGTGATGGCCAGTCTGCACAAGCATTTCAGCTACGTTCATGCGCTTGGCGGCCATAATGAGTTCGTGATGGACCGCGTCTTGGCGAAGGCCTCGGTATTTTCGAGCCTCACGCCACGCGAACGCGTCGTCTGCCTAGGCATCCTGACAGGCTATACCTCGGAGAGTATCGGCATCAATCTGGCGATATCGGTCAACAGTGTGCTGACCTACCGCAAGCGGCTCTATGACAAGCTGAACATCAGTTCGCAGAACGAGCTGTTCATGAAGATGATCGCGGCGATGATCGATCTTGGCCGAGACGACGTGAAAAGCGCGGCGCATTCCGGCAGCCGCCCGCGGGCGCTCGACACCCAGACCTTCGGTCCCGAGCTGCGCTTCAACGAATATTATATGGCCGAAGCCTTTCTCGGCGACGATATCTATTGATCACCGCCGGCGCACAGCGCTCCGTCACATGACTATGTGAATAATTAAAGGAAAGCGGGCGGTAATTGCCGGTATTGCCCATCGACATAGATAAGCGGATCGACCTCTCCCGAAATCCGCACCGCTTCGATCGTGCCGACCACGATGCGGTGTGTGCCGAATTCGAGGGACGCGGCGGGTATGCACTGAAAGCTGGCCTGCGCATCCAGCAGGATGGGCGGAATGCCTTCGACATTTTCCCAACGGCCCAGGGCAAAGCGCTCCTCGCCTTGCCAGGGTGCGCCGCAGCGCGCGGAAATCTCTTCCTGCCCGCCGCCGAGCAGATTGATCGCGAACGGCGCACCTGCGGCGAGCGGCGCGGCCAGGCTCGCTTTCCGGTCAAGGCACAGCAACATGGACGGCGGATCGAGACTGAGACCCTCCAGCGCGGTTGCCGCCATGGCGTAGCGCCGTCCTTCCCAATGGGTCGTGATGATAGCGACCGACTTGGCCAGTCGGCGCAACGCCGCTTTGGTTTGTGTTGCAATCTCGTCCAAATCACTATCCTCCCGGCCGCCTTTTTGCGGTTCGCATGGGGATATGACAGTCCTTAGGGCATGTGACCGGACGATGGCCGGACACCGGCATGCGCGAATCGTCCCATCGCCCAGGCGGCGAGCGCGGCGCATAGGGCCACGCCGCCGGTCAGCAGGAACAGGGTGGGCGTCGTGACGCCCGCGCCGATCAGGAGTCCGCCGATGACCGGACCCAGCACACCGCCCACGCGCCCCACGCCCATCGACCAGCCAACGCCGGTCGCCCGCACCTGCGTATCGTAAAATGTGGCGCCGAAGGCGATCGTGCAAAGCTGCGCGCCGGTGGCGAAGAAACCGGCGGCGAATGCGGTCGCAAGCAGCATCGCGCTGGATTGGCCGGACTGTCCGATCAGGGCGATCGCCACCCCACCGGCGGCATAGGCGCTCCCCAGCAAGGGACCGGGATGGCGATTAGCCAGCGGTCCCAGGATCAGGCAGCCGGCCACCGTCCCGGCGTTCAGTGCGGCCACCGCAAGCACCGCGCCCTGCAGCCCGATTCCCGTGCCGCGCGCGATCAGCGGCAGCCAGTTCAACAGAAAATAGGCCATCAGCAGGCTGAGAAACAGCGTCGTCCAGATCAGCAGCGTGCCGGCCGCGCGCCCATGCCGAAACAGGCTGGTGACCGGCACCGCCTTGGGCGGCAGGGTCATGTCGATCCGGCCATTCCACCGGGCGCTCAGATCCATGCGGACAAGAACATCCCGCAGCGCATCGATCCGTCCGCGCAACGACAGAAACCGGATCGATTCCGGCATGGCCAGCGCGACGAGCGGAAGCATCGCCAGCGGGATCAGTCCCCCCGCCACGAAAAGCGGCTTCCATCCCGTCGCCGGCAGGACAAAGGCGGCGACGACACCGCCCGCGATCGCGCCGAGCGGGAAGCCGCAAAACATCCAGCTCACGACCGACGCGCGCATGGTTTTGGGGAAATATTCGGAAGTCAGCGCGATGATGCAGGGAAAGGCCCCGCCCAGGCCGAACCCGGTCAGGAACCGCAGCAGGGTAAGTTGGGCTATATTCTGTGTCCAGGGCGTCGCCAGCGTCAGCAGGCCGAAAATCGTCATCGCCGTCATCAGACTCGGTTTGCGCCCGAAGCGGTCGCACAGGAAACCGAAGAACAGCCCGCCCAGCAGCCCGCCCAGCAGGCTCGCGCCGAACACCGGACCGAAAGCGGCGGGAACGACCCGCCACGCGCGGGCGATGTCCGGCGCGACCAGACCGATCACCTGCGTGTCGAAACCGTCGATCATGGCGATGGCGGCGCAGGCCATGCCGATGCCGATCTGGAGGCGGCCGACCGGCGCGCTGTCGACCAGTGCCTCGATCGCCGCCTGCCCGGCGCGCGGCTGTTGCGAAGCGACCGTCATGACCAGGCGACTCCGGTCACGAACGAAATCACCCTGTTCTGATGCTGACGGGCATCGAGGAAATTCAGATGTCCCGAACCCTCGAGGATCGCGCCTTGCGCCCCGGCATTGCGCCCCAGCATGGCCTGCATCTCGTCGTCGGAAAGCACATCCGAATGCGCGCCGCGCAGAATGAGGATGGGACATGCGATCCGGTCCCAATGGTCCCACAGGTCGAAATCCTCGGGGCAATGGAGGAATTGCTGCGCCAGGCCCGGATCATAATGATAGCCGATCCCCCCGTCGTCGCGCCGCCGCGACCAGGCAAGCGCGAGCCGATCGACCAGCGCGTCCCGCGCATCGACGCCATTGCGGATCAGCAGGCGCGCGACATGCGCCCTGAACGCCGCCATGGTCTCGAAAACGGGCGGATCGGCCAGGCGCTTGGCGAGGCCCGCACGGAAAAGCGGGGGCAGGCCCGGTCCCACATCGCATAAAATCAGCCCCGCTATCCGCTCGGGGCGTTCCGCCGCCAGCCTGATGCCCAGTCCGCCGCCCTTGGACAATCCGATCCAGCACAGGCGCTCGATCGCCAGCGCATCGAGCAGGCCCGCCGCCACCCTCGCCAGCGGCGCTAGGCCATAGCCCAGCGTCGCGTCGTCGGCGCGATCGGACAGGCCGCACCCCAGGCTGTCGGGCGCGACGACCTGAAACCCGCGCGACGCCAACCGTTCGGCCAGTTCGACATGATCGAGCGACGTGCCGGTGATGCCATGCCAGATCACCACCGTCCGGGCGGCATCGCCCGGCCAGAGGCGGACATGGATCGATCGTCCCTCACATGCGATCAACAGGGATCGCGCGGCAGGCGCCGGACCATTATCTTTCAACGCGTCATGGTCAGCGAAACATTTCAACTTGCCTGTCATCACGCACCTGCTCTACTGAACGATCGTTCGATCATTTTTTAGAGGGCTGGGCGGATTTGGCAAGCAGCATTGCATCGAAAGCCGCAAAGGGGCTGGCAGAGGCTGCGGCGGAGCCGCGCCGGCCGGAAGGGCGCGAGGATCTGTTGCAGGTCGCGGTCGCGCTGTTCGCCGCCCGCGGCTTCGCCGGGACGTCGATACGCGACATCGCGCGCGCCGCCGATTGCAGCCTGTCCAACGTCTATCATCATTTTCACAACAAGGAGGGATTGTGGCTGGCCGTGCTGAAAGGGTCGATCGACGATCTTCCGGCGTCGCTCCGCGCCGCGCTCGACGCGCCGGACGATGGCGACACGGCCAATCCCCTCGCGCGGTTCGAACGCTTGGTGCGGGCGCATGTGGCGACCTCGCGGCGCTTTCCGCGCGAGTCGCAGATCCTGTTCATCGACGAGGGGCATCTCTCGCCCGAAAATAATGCCGTCAACCGCCGGCTTCAGCATGCGATATTGAAAATCTATATCGCGGAATTGCAGGCATTGGTCCGGGCGGGAGTCGTTCGCGACGAAGGACTGAAGATCAAGGCGCTCAACGTGCTTGGTGTGGTCAACTGGCATTTGCGCTGGATGCGCAGCGTGGCAACCGAGGGGGAGCGCGCAGCCGAAGCCGACGCGATCGCCGCCTTCGTGCTGCGCGGCATCGATGAACGGGGGGAGGGGGCATGACCCTGTCCGCCGACGCCGCCGTAGTCGAGACCGTCCATGGCCTGCTGGACCAGCGCGCCGAACAGTGCGGTGATGCGCCCTTCCTCCTTTTTGACGATCGGCGCTGGTCCTTTTCGGAATTTGCCGACGCGACCCGACGACTGGCGGGGGGGCTCGCGGCCGCGGGCGTGGCGCGGGGCGATAAAGTCGCCATCATGCTGTCGAACAGGCCGGAATTTCTCCTGACCTGGTTTGCCTTGTCCCGCATCGGTGCGGTCGAGGTGCCGGTCAACACCGCGCATCGCGGCACGCTGCTGCACTATATGCTGGGCCAGGCCGACTGTTCGCTGCTCGTGATGGAGGCGGACTTCGCCGGTCAGGTCTGGGATATTCTCGGCGATCTCCCGCTGCTGCGCAAAATCCTGATCGTCGGAGAGGATGTAGCGGCGGATGCGGCGGAGGCGGGCTGGCCGATCCCGGCGCTCCCGTTTGACGCCTTGCTGCATCATGAACCGCTCGACCCTCTGCCGGTCGCGGGAAGCGATCCGCTGGCGATCATCTTCACCTCCGGCACGACCGGACCCTCGAAGGGCGTCGTCCTGCCGCAGGCCTATGCCCTGCGTCAGGCGCGAATCATTGTCGACGCCTGCCGCTACACGGCGGACGACTGCCTCTACAACGCGCTGCCGCTGTTCCACGGCAATGCGCAATTTCTCTCGACCATGCCCGCGCTTCTTGCCGGCGCGCGGATGGTGCTCGCCCGGAAATTCTCGGCTTCCGGTTTCTGGGGCGACATCCGGCGTTATGGCTGCACCGAATTCAACTATATCGGCGGTATCCTGCCCATCCTCATGAAAGCCCCGCCGCACCCCGACGACGCGCATAACAGCCTGCGTCTGATGATGGGCGCGGGATGCCCCGCCGACCTGTTCGCCGCCTTCGAGCGGCGCTTCGGCCTAGCGCTGGTCGAAGGCTATGGGATGAGCGAGATCGGCGTTCCCTTCATCAACCGGCTCGACGATCGCCGGGCAGGAAGCTGCGGCGTGGCGGGCGACACCCATGAGGCGATGATCGTCGACGATGCGGGCCGTGCGGTGGCCGATGGCGAAACCGGCGAACTGCTGATCCGGCCCCGCCAATTCAACAGCATGATGACCGAATATTACCGGATGCCGGACGCCACGGTCGCGGCATGGCGGGACCTGTGGTTCCACACCGGCGATGCGCTGCGGCGCGATGGCGACGGCCGCTATTATTTCGTCGATCGCAAGAAGGACGCCTTGCGCCGTCGCGGCGAGAATATCTCCAGCCATGAGGTTGAGCGCGGGATTGCCGCGCATCCCGCTATCGCCGAAGTCGCCGCCGTCGCGGTCGCGTCGGACCTGGGCGAGGATGAGGTGCTTGTGTGCCTGACGCTGCGCGAAGGGCAACAGCTCGCGCCGATCGCCCTGCTGGAGCATTGCGCGCGCGACATGGCGCTGTTCATGGTGCCGCGCTACATCCGCATCCTCGACGCGCTGCCGAAGACGCCGACCGAGCGGGTGCGGAAATATGCGCTGCGCGGCGAAGGCGTGACCCCCGACACCTATGACCGGGAAAAGGACCCCGCCTGGCATGCGCTCAAGGACGCATGTCTGGCGGGCCGGGCGCGATGAACGAAGCCGCCGCGCTGCCCCCTTTCGCCGAACATATTTTCGAGCGGGAGGGCGCAACGACCCGCCTGCTGGGGTCGCGGTGCGGCGACTGCGGCCGCGCCCTGTTCCCGCGCGCTCCGCTCTGCCCGCATGACGGATCGCGCACCGATCCGATCGCATTGCCGACGCGGGCGACGCTCCACAGCTTCACGGTCGTGCGGATCAAGCCGCCCTTCGGCCTGCCGGCCCCCTATGCCGTCGCCTATGTCGATCTTGAGGGACTGGACCTGCGCCTCTTCGCGCTGCTCGATCCTGACGCGATCGGCATCTACCATATCGGGATGCCGCTGACGCTCTGGAGCGGTGCGCTGGGGGTCGATCTCGCAGGCGATGCCTGTATCCGCCCCTATTTCCAACCGGCCGGAGCCGTGGCATGAGCGCAGTCGCCGGCGTCGGCGTCACCGCGTTCGGCCGCCACCCGGACCGCTCCCTCGCCGACCTCGGCCTGGAGGCGGTCCGCGCCGCGCTGGCCGATGCGCAAATCCCCATAAGCGCGGTCGAAGGCGCTTTCGTGGCCAATGCGCTCGCCGCGATCCTGTTCGGGGATACGACCGTCGGCCAGACGATATTGGCGCAGGCCGGCATACGCGGCGTTCCGGTCGTCAATGTCGAAAATGCCTGCACCTCGGGATCGACCGCCCTGTGGCTGGCCTGTAACGCCATCGCGGCGGGCCAGATGGACTGCGCGCTCGTGCTGGGCGTCGAAAAAATGTGCGTGCCGGGGTTCGGCCTTCTGAACTCGGGGCGCACCGAAATCGATACCCGCCTCGGCCTCGTCACCCCGGCCAGCTTCGCCATGCGCGCGATGCGCCATAGCCATGAATATGGCACGACGCGCGAACAGATGGCGGCGGTCGTGATGAAGAACCGCAACCATGCGGCGCGCAATCCGTACGCATTTCTGCGCGACCCGATCAGCATCGCGGAGGTGCTGGCCAAGCCGCTCGTGGCCGATCCGCTCACGCGCGCCGAATGCTGCCCGATCGCCGACGGCGCAGCGGCGCTGCTTGTCGTGAGCGACAGGCTGGCGCGCCGCTATCCCGACGCCGTGCGGATCGACGGGGTCGTCCTGCGCAGCGGGCAATATGAAAATGGCGCAAGTCTGGTCCGGTGGCAGACCGACATCGACACGGCGGCGCTCGCCTATGAACGCGCCGGGGTCGATCCGCGCGACATTGATCTTGTCGAATGCCATGACGCCTTCTCGATCGCCGAAATTCTGCATTGCGAAGCGCTCGGCCTGTGCGCGCCGGGGGAGGGCGGTCCACTCGTCGCCAGCGGCGCGACCGCACTCGGCGGGCATGTGCCGGTCAACCCATCGGGCGGATTGCTCGGTCGCGGCCATCCGGTCGCGGCGACCGGCGTGGCGCAGGTCGCCGAAATCGTGCAACAGCTCCGCGGCCGCGCCGGCGCGCGCCAGGTCGCGGGCGCGAAACTGGGCCTGGCGCAATGTATGGGCGGCGATCTGGGCAGCGACACGAAATCCTGCACCGTCGCCATCCTGTCGCGCTGACCGTGTTCAGGGCGTCGCCAGCAAAGCCGCCACAAACCCCTCCGGATCGTCGATCATCGGGAAATGCCCGCAATCGTCCAGAACGGTGATCGGCGTTCCGGGGCGCAGCGCTTCCATCCGCGCCTTCTCGTTCAGCGTCGGTCCCTTCGATCCGATGATGACGCTGGTCGGCACGGTCAGCGTCTCGAACGCTCTGGCCGTTTCGAAATCGCGGCAGGCCCAGGCGATATCGACCATGGTCCAGCTCCCCGCCTTGTTGCGATCGATATTCCAGCGCTTGTGCAGTTCGCGCGTCACGGTCCGGAACCGCCCCGTCAGTTCCTCGACGCTATTGTCCGGAATGGCGCACATCGCCTCGAACCCCGCCCAGTTCTCCGCATACCATTGCGGGCTGCGCAGTGGCGCCTCGACGACGACCAGGCGGGAGAGGCGGCGCGTCCCCGAATTGGCATGGGCCATCGCGATATAGCCGCCGATTGAGGAGCCGGACAATATAAAGCGCTCCAGCCCCAGCGCCGTGGCAAAGCCCTCGACGATCGCGCCATGCTGCGCCATCGTCCTGTGTGCCAGCAGCGGATCGGAATCGCCATGCCCCAGCATGTCGAACGCCAGCACGCGATAGCCCCGGTCGGCGAGCAGCGGCATCACCGCCGCATATTGATGGCAGGACGCGCCGCCACTGTGCAGCAACAGGATGGTCTCCGCGCCCACGCCCGTTTCGCGATAGTGCAGCCTGTGTCCGTCCACCGTCACGAACTGGTCGGAAAAAGCGTTCATAATTCCTGCCTCTCGAATATGCCCCTGTCCACGACCGGGGCGTCAGAAAGCCGCCCGGATCGCCGCGGCAAGGGCCTGCGGATCGTCGGTCTGGGGAAAATGCCCGCTGTCGGCCACGACGCTGAGCCGCGCGGCGATATTCAGCGTCGGCAGGACTTCGTCGGCATCCGTCGCCAAACCGCGATCGCCGTTGATGAACAGCGACGGAACGGACAGGCTGGCGATCCGTTCCCGCGTGGCATCGGCGACTGCGCGACCCGCCCAGAGCACCTGCATCATCGCCGCGCCGCCCGCCTTGTGCCGGTCGATCCGGAGCCGCGACGCGAGTGCGGGAGACACGCTGCGATAGCGTTTCGCCACCAGCTCGGGCGGCTCGTCCGGCACGCCGAACATCATCTCGACATGAAACCAGTTTTCCTCCCACCAGCGCAGCCCCCGGTTCAGCGGAAGCTCGATGGCGACGACGCCGCCAAGCGCATCGGCATGACGGACACCGGCAGCAAGGGCGACGGTCGCCCCGATCGAAGAGCCACCGATGACCGGCGGTTGCGCCGCGCGCCCCCCTGCGATTTCGACCACGAGATCGACCGCGAGATCGGCCAGGTCGTCGGCGCTCAAATGGGTGACGGCGCGATCCGAATCGCCATGGCCCGGCATGTCCCAGGATATGACATGGAAGCTGTCAGCCAGCCCCAGCGCCACTGCGTCGAACTCATGGCTGGAACGGCCATTGCTGTGCATCAGGAATAACGGGCGGCCGCTGCCGGTTTCGCGGCAATGGATGCGCCCATGCCGGGTCGCATAAAATCTGTCTTGCATGGGACGCTCTCTTTACGCGGCGGAGACGGTCCGCAGCGCCGGACTCTCCGAAAATAGCGGCATCACCTCGCGCGCGAATATCCGCAGCGATTCCTTCGTCGTGCTGATGTCCGCGAGCAGGATATAGTCGACCCCGGCTTCCTTCAGCTTGGCGATCCGTTCTGCCACCTCATGCGGATAGCCGATCAACGCCGCCTCATCGATCGTCAGCGAACTGTCCGAAAATGTTTTGAGGCTATCGGCTTTCGGCGGCGAGTCGGTCTGCCCGGACTGGGCGCGCAGATGCGCCAGCAGCTTGGCGCGCATCTCATGGGCTTCGCGCCACTCGGCGTCATTCTTGACCAGATGGAGCGCGCGGGTCACGCCGACGCTGCCGGGGTCGAAAACCCGGCCCGCCTGTTCGACCGCCGCGCGATAGGTGGCGATGCGTTCGGCGACGACATCCACCGTGCCGATCTGGTCGAGCAGCAGATTATTGCCCTCGCGCGCCGCGCGGATGATCGATTCGCGACTGGCGGCGCCGACCCACATCGGCGGATGCGGCTTTTGCACGACCGGCGGGTCGATCACCACATTGTCGAACGACCAGAATTCGCCGCGATGATTGAACGGTTCGCGCGACATCCAGGCGCGCTTCAAAAACGCATAGGTTTCCTCGTAGCGCGCCGCCGCCTCCGCCGGGGTCATCCGGAATCCGGCAAATTCATTGGGGCGATAGCCTTTGCCCATGCCGAAATCGAAGCGGCCTTTCGACAACTGGTCGATGGTGGCGATCTGTTCGGCCAGCAGCACGGGATTATGCCATGGCAGCACGACGACGCCGGTGCCGAGGCGAATGCGGGATGTGCGCGCGGCCAGATAGGCCAGCAGCGACAGCGACGAGGATATCTGCCCCGTCCCCATGAAATGATGCTCGACCAGCGCGATGCCGTGATAGCCCAGCGCCTCCGCCTCGCAGACATGATCGACGAAATCGTCCAGGCCGCGCGTGCTGTCGGTGGTTTCGTTGGTCGTCGCTACCGAAGCACCGCCGAATAAGCCGAATTTCATGCCCGTCTCCCTCGCAGTGGCAATACCACTATTGCTGTCTTAAATGTGCGAAAGCGGCAGGGGGCGCAGTCCCAGCCTCATGCGACCGCAATTTAGGACAGGCGGCCATCAAACTTTACGACCGCGATCCCCTTTGCGGCCTCGCCCGACCGGGCTGCTATGATCCCGTCGCACGAAATGATGACAGCGAAAAACTTTGGGGCCGTCGACGCGCCGGTTCGGCATGCTGCGACGATTGGAGCGCCCTTATGCCGTCGCAAGCGCCTGTGATGTGCCGGGCCGTCCTACTCGTCTTACTAATCTATACGGACAGGAGTGGTCATATGGTGAAACCGGAAATTTGCGTCTTCGATCATATCGACAATCGTGGCGAACCGGTCGCCAAACTTTTCCGTGATCGCCTGGAATTCGCGGCGGCGGCCGAGGATGCCGGCTTTGCCGCTTATTATGTCGCCGAACATCATTGCACGCCGCTCGGTCATGCCGCGTCGCCCAATGTCCTGCTGGCCGCGCTGGCCCAGAGGACAAGCCGCATCCGGATCGGATCGATGGTTCATGTCCTCCCCGCCTACAACCCGCTGCGGCTGTATGAGGAGCTGTGCATGCTCGATCATCTGAGCGACGGCCGTCTCGACGTCGGCGTGGGGCGTGGCGCGTCGCCGTTCGAAACCAGTATGTTCGGCATCGTCAACCAGCAGTCGCGCTTCATATTCGAAGAGGCGCTGCATGTGCTCAGGACGGCGATGACCAGCGACACGCTGTCGCATCGCGGTGAATTTTTCAAATATTATGACGTGCCGTTGACGATGAAGCCGTTGCAGGCCGGCGGCCCGCCGATGTTCTACGGCGCGTTCAGCGAACGCAACCTCCAATTTGCCGCCAATAATGGGCTGAACATCACGCTCAACGGCCCGCCGGCGCGCCTTAGCCATTTGCGCCAGCAATATCTGGAGCTTTGGGCCGCGCGCCGGCCCGAAGCGCCCCGGCCGAAAATCGCCTGCCTCTATCAGATCTTCGTCGGCGAAACCGACGCCGAGGCGGAGCGGATCGCGACATCGGCGTTCGATAGCTGGTATAAGAGCATGACGCATCTGTGGCGTGAGAATAACGCCTCGCCGCGCGAAACACTGCCGACCAGCTTCGCGCAGGCCGCGCGGGTCGGCAGCTTCATCGCCGGGAGCGCGGCCACGGTGCGCCAGCGCCTGAACGATATTCTGGCCGTCAGCAAGATCGAGCGGCTGCTGCTCCAGTGCAACATGGGGGACATGCCCCATGAGGCCGCTATCGCGTCGATTCGGCGCTTCCAGTCGGACGTGCTGCCGCATCTTCAGGTTCCGGCCGACGAAGAGGAGACGCCTATACGCCTGGCATCCTGATCGACGCCGCGATCGGATACCTCAAGCAAGGGTCCGACGCATAGTATAAGAGAGAGTAGGGGAGGATAAATGAAAACACGTGCATTTTTGCTCGCGCGTACCACGCGCGCGGCTATCGTCATCGCATTGGGGTCGAGTTCCACGGCCTTTGCGCAAACCGCAACTACAACGCCGTCCGCGCCTCAGGCACAGAGCGACGAGGCGGACCAGAACGGCCTGCGCGACATCATCGTGACGGCCACCCGGACCGGCGCGTCGCAGCTTCAAAAGACGCCGCTCGCGATTTCGGCTTTCTCCGCCGATCAGATGGCCCAGACGCTGACCAGCAATGTGCGCGACCTCGCGCAGTTCGTGCCAAGCATGAACATCTCGCAGGTTACGGCCAATCCCGTCATCACCCTGCGCGGCGTCGGAACGAACAATGTCTTCAACGGCTCCGATCCCGACGTCACCATGCAGGTCGACGGCATTTATTACGCCCGTCCCTCCGCGCAGGCGAACGACTTTATCGACATAGAGCGGGTCGAGGTTCTGCGGGGTCCGCAAGGCACGCTCTACGGGCGCAACGCGATCGGCGGCACGATCAACGTCATCTCGCGCAAGCCGAGCGACGTGATGACCGGCGAGGTCGCGCTGACCGGCGGCAATTATTCCGCGTTTCAGGGGCAGGCCTATATCAGCGGCCCGGTCGTTCCGGGCAAGGTTCAGGTCAGCCTGTCGGGGACCTATTCACGCCACGACAATTATGAGCGGAATATCAATCCGACCGCCGTGCAATCGGGCGTTTTCAACGCCCATCGCGGCGGTGTGCGCGGACAGATCCGCATCGCGCCGAGCGACCGGATAGAGGCCATCACCCGCGCGGACTATGTCGCGCAGGACGAAAATCTCCCCGGTCCCTATCACCTCCAGGTCCCCTTCGCGCTGGCCCCGCTCGCCAGCAGCCTGGTCGGCAATTACCGCAAGGTGGCGATCGACAACCCGTCAACCAACAAATATAATGGCTATGGCGTTTCCGAGGAAATCAATATCGAGCTGGCCGACAATCTGTCGCTCAAGTCGCTGACCGGCTTTCGCTGGAACGCCTATCGGCTGACGACCGACAATGACGGGACCGAACTCAACCGGATCAAGGGGGCGTTCCACGAAACCGAGAAATCGCAGTCGCAGGAATTCGACCTGAACGCGAAGGTCGGCAATCTCGACGCGGTGATCGGCGCCTATTATTTCCATGACACCGCGTTCACCGACGTGTCCGCGACGATCATCGCGCCCGCCAATATCAAGATCAATTCGCTGGTGAATTTCTTCACCCGCTCCTACGCTGGCTTCGCCCAGGGCACCTATCACCTGACGCCGCATGTAAGCTTCACCGCCGGCATCCGCTACACGACAGAAAAGAAAGGCATCGATGTCTTCGTGACACGCACCTCGCTTGCCACGGGCGCGACGCTGCCCGGCTTCCCGATCATTTTCCAGACACAGCCGGTATTCAAGGCGTGGACGCCGAAATTCGGGTTAGACTGGAAAGCGACGCCGAACCTGCTGCTCTATGCCTCGATCACCAAGGGCTTCAAAAGCGGTGGCACCAACTATGCGGCCAATTCGCTCGCCACCGCTGCGTTCAACCCGGAAATCATGTGGAGCTACGAAGCCGGCTTCAAGGCCGATCTGCTGGATCGCCGCCTGCGCCTGAACATGACGGCCTTCCACTATGACTATAGCAATCTGCAGATCCAATCGTCGATTTCGCCGGGCGTCGTCAGCATCGGCAACGCGGCGCAGGCCAAGGTCGATGGCATAGAGGCGGAACTGACCGCCAGGATCACCCCGCACTTCACCCTGAGCGGCAATGGTTCGCTGCTCAAGGCCAGATACAGCACGTTTACGACCGCCTCGGTCGGGGCCGCCCTCGCGCCGCTGATCGCGTCGGACCCGCGCTATAACGCGGCCCGTGGCATATTCGACGCCACCGGCAACCGGCTGAACCAGGCCCCGCCCTATTCGGCCACCATCGCGGCGCAAAACGACTTTCCGCTGGGTGTGGACGGGGGTAGCATCACCGCGCGGGGCGACGTCTATTTCCAGGGACGCACTTATTATGACCCCCAGAACAGCGTCTATACCAGCCAGGCGCCCTATGCGCTGCTCAATGCCCAACTGGGCTATGCGTCGCAGGACAAATCGTTTCAGGTCACCGCCTTCGTCAAGAATATCACGAAGAAACAATATCTCTTCGCCTTCCAGTCGAACGGCGTCGCGCCTGCCGGATTTGCCGGCGCGCCGCGCACCTTCGGCCTGCGCATAGGCAAGAAATGGTAGCCTGGAGCCGATGACCTAAGACAACCCCGTGCCTTCGTCCCCCGCCTGCCCACGCAGGCGGGGGATTGCTCGTTAGCGAACAAGGATTGACGCACACCCCTAAATCAGCCTATTTAGTATCAATAGATACTAGTTGGAGACGCCCTATGGCTGACAGCACAGACAATCCGCTCGGGCTGAACGGGTTCGAATTCGTCGAATTCACCTCGCCCGATCCAAGGGCGATGGCGCAGCAGTTCGAGCAGCTCGGATTTGTCGCGACCCATCGCCATCCGCACAAGAATATCACGCGCTACCAGCAGGGGCGCATCAACCTGATGCTGAATCGCGACGATGCGGGCCGGGTCGCGGCCTTTCGCGGCGCGCACGGACCCTCCGCCAGCGCCATGGCCTTTCGCGTGGCGGACCCCGAAGCGGCGCTCGCCTGGGCGCTGGACCATGGCGCCAGGCGCACGGTCGAGGATGACACCGTGATCGAGGGGATTGGCGGCGCCTATCTCTATTTCATCAAGGATGGTGACGACGCCTATGCCGACTGGGCCGAATTTGATGGCTGGCGCGAAGCGGCGGCGCAGCGCGGCATGGGCCTCGACCTGCTGGACCATCTCACCCATAATGTGAAACGCGGCCAGATGCATGTCTGGTCGGAATTCTACCGGACGCTGTTCGGTTTCGAGGAACAGAAATATTTCGATATCAAGGGCAAGGCGACCGGGCTGTTCAGCCAGGCGATGATCGCGCCCGACAAGGCGATCCGCATCCCGCTGAACGAAAGTCAGGACGATAAAAGCCAGATCGAGGAATTTATCCGCGATTATCAGGGCGAGGGGATTCAGCATCTCGCCTTCACCACCGAAGATATCTACGGCACCGTCGAAAAGCTGCGCGCCAATGGCGTGCGGTTGCAGGACACGATCGAGACCTATTATGAGCTGGTCGACACGCGCGTGCCCGGCCATGGCGAGGATCTGGAGCGGCTGCGCAGGAACCGCATCCTGATCGACGGCGATGTCGAGAGCGAAGGCATATTGCTCCAGATCTTCACCGAAAATATGTTCGGCCCGATCTTCTTCGAGATTATCCAGCGCAAGGGCAATGAAGGCTTTGGCAACGGCAATTTCCAGGCG
>CAXUEQ010000009.1:0-51442 GCA_964250175.1 uncultured Sphingobium sp.
AAAATCACCCCCATGGGAATCCCATACGATTCAAATCAGCTCAAAACCGCTCTAGCGGCAAAGCGAATTCAGCGTGGGGTTCATCGCCCCGAGGAAAGGTGCGGACGGCGGAGCATGAAGAGTGGCATGGTTTTCAGGCGCACACCGTCGGCATTGGATCGCAAGGCGCGCGAGGCGACAATCACGAGACTTCTTGCTTATCTAAGTACTGAGCTCCGGGAGCAGGTCGCGCCAGCGTGATATGAACGGCTCATTGTTGGACTGCCGCTTTTCGACCGTATTGTCGGTTTGCGCTTCTTTAAGATCGACGCCGCTGCTTCCCCGCCGGCATGCTTCCACCACCAGCCAGTGCAGCTTCGCGGCGGCTGCTTCGGTCGAGAGGCCTGCGGCATGGATGTTGGAAATGCAGTTGCGATCCGCGTCCGAGATCGGGGTGGCGGGTAGCAGTGTCATGTAGATGCTGAGGCTGTCGGAGGTGGTAAGACCCGGCCGCTCGCCGATCAGCATGACAACCACCTTTGCGCCGATCCGCCGCCCTATGTCGTCGCCGAGCGCGACCCTGGCCTGCTCGGCGATAACGATGGGTCCGATACTGAAGTCGGCGAGCAGTTCGGGAAGCGCCGCCACGAGCGGAAGAGCGTGGGCGACCGCGATGCTGGAGAGGCCGTCCGCGAGCACGATCAAGATGTCGCAGGGCGAGTAGGCGAGCCGCCCCGCGCTCTCCTCGTCGAGCACGCGACCCAGATCTGGACGACGAAGATAGACCGACCGGCTGGTCGCCCTGCTGCGCACGACGATGGTCTCGGCTGTCGCCAGCGCAGCCCGCAGACCGTCGGTATCGAACCGGCCGTGCACCGCGTCCCACGCCCTCGCCCGGGCGAGATCGAAGGCCAGCATGTCCTGCGTCGTGTGCGCGACCCCGCTCCGCGCCTGCCCGACCCGCGCCGGGGTGACAAACGGCGCGTCCGCTCGGCGCGCCGGGCTGCTCTCATCCAGCATACCGGTAATGCCTCTCGCGCTGCGAAGCGAGCGGTCCGGCAGCGCCGCCGTCCCGCAGCGGCGCTCCAGCTCCGGGTACGGCGATACGCTGCTCGCGAAGCCAGCTCTCGAACTCCGGCGCCGGCCGCAGGCCGAGAACATCGCGCAGATAGAGTGCATCGTGGAAGGACAGGCTCTGATAGTTAAGCATCACGTCGTCCGCGCCCGGCACGGCGATCACGAACGCGACCCCCGCTACGCCAAGCAGCGTGGAAAGACTGTCCATATCGTTTTGACTAAGCGACGAGTGATTGGTGTAGCAGATGTCGCAACCCATAGGTAGGCCGAGCAGCTTGCCACAGAAATGATCCTCCAACCCGGCTCGGATGATCTGCGACGAGCCGTCGATGTATTCCGGCCCGATGAAGCCTACGACCGTGTTGACGAGGAGCGGCGAGAAGGCCCTGGCGATGCCGTAGGCGCGCGTCTCCATCGTCTGCTGATCGACCCCGTGATGGGCCGACGCCGAAAGCGCCGAACCCTGGCCGGTCTCGAAATACATCGCGTTGGAGCCGACGGTTCCCCGCTTCAGCCCGTTCACGGCGTCCTCCGCTTCGCGCAATAGGTCGAGCGATATACCATAGCTGCGGTTGGCGGCTTGGCTACCGGCGATCGACTGGAAAATCAGGTCGGTCGGCGCGCCGCGCGCGATCAGCTGCAGCGAGTTCGTCACGTGCGTGAGGACGCACGTCTGCGTAGGGATCGCGTAGTGCGTGCGCAGATCGTCGAGGACGGACAGGATCTCGTAGCAGGCGTCGAGATTGTCGCTCACCGGATTGACGCCGATGACCGCGTCGCCGCTGCCCATCTTCAGCCCGTCGAGTGTCGAAGCGACGATACCGGCAATGTCGTCGGTCGGATGATTGGGCTGAAGCCTCGTCGCCATGCGTCCCGGCAGGCCGATCGTGCTGCGAAAGCTCGTCGTGACGACGCACTTGCGGGACACGGTGATAAGATCGCGGTTGCGCATCAGCTTCGAGACGGCCGCCACCATCTCGGGCGTCAGACCCGGCGCCACCGCGGCGATGTCGGCAGGCCCGACCTTGTCCGAGAGCAACCATTCGCGGAACTCCCCGCAGGTCAGACTCGCGATGGTTGAGAACGCGTCCTCGTCGTGGGTATCGAGCAGGAAGCGCGTGACGTCGTCCAACTCGTAAGGAATGATCGCCTCCGCGATAAAGGCTCTCAGCGGAAGGTCGGCGAGCGCAAACCTAGCGCAGATCCGCTTCTCGTCGCTCTCTGCGATCAGCCCCGCTAGTTCGTCGCCGGTCTTGGGATAGGATGCCGCGGCAAGAAGCGCGGCGAGGCTGTCAAAAACGTGTCGCTCACCTCCGACGATGGCGCGATAAACGGACACTCAGATGGTCCCGCCGCCAACAGACGAACTGGGTCGGCGATTTACGCGGCGTACCTGGGACAGTTCGTGTCGCACGCGCGCTACCCGAGCGCGATCGGTGTGTAGTGCTGCTACTCCACGATTCCCCGGACGCAAAATCGATGCTATCCCCGTCTTAGGTCATTACAGCCGACGCATTATCCCGCCGCCGCCTGATCGGCGCTAGCTGAAGATTGGTGATCGAGCTTGACGCTCCGGCACATGTTCGCGGGATTGTCACGGTAAGTCAAAGCGTGCATCATAAATCGACGAGGTCGCAGAAGCTCGTCTCGCGGAGAGATCAAGTCCTCCGCCCTTTCGGGCGGCCGGACTGTCAGAGAAGCGTCGTACTAGACGCGCTTGTCGCGGGGTAAACATCTTGACGAAACACATCGGTTGGCAGAGCAGTAAGGTTCTCGCCGCAGCGGCAACGGGGATCGAGACCTATATCAACGCATCCGGTGGCGATCCGGAGATCGTCCTCAATCGCGTCGGTCTGCGCCCCGACGATTTGGCGGAGCCCACCCGATCGGTCTCGCTCGAAAGCTACTGCACGATGCTTGAGACAGCCGCGGCGGAGACCCGCAACCCGCAGTTCGGACTTGCTTACGGTGCCCAGTTCACGCCCGAGATGTTCGGGCTTATCGGGTTCATCGCGCTCGCCTCGACAACGGCGGCGGCGGCGTTTCAGAATCTCGCGGAGCTGTTCTCCCACCACCAAAGCGGCACCGAGACGCGTTTTGGCCGTTCGGGCAATCTGGCGAGGCTGGAGTATCGGATCATCGATCCGCTGATCAGCAATCGCCCGCAGGACGCCGAGTTTACGATCGCAGCCTTCATCAATATCGTCCAGCGCTGTCTGGGCTCCGGCTGGTCGTGTGTGCGCGTCGATTTCGAGCATGCCGCGAGCGAAGCCGGGATCGCCTGCTCGCGGCTGCTTGATAGCGAAGTATTGTTCGGGCAGCGCACCAACGCGCTGGTGATCCGTTCGTCCACGCTCGACGTGCCGATGGCCAGCGGATCCCCGCAACTGCTGGATGTGCTGGTATCGAGCCTCAAGGCGGTGGCCTGTCCGATCGCCTGTGCCGACCCGATCATGCTCGCGCGGTCCGAAATCCGCCGACGCCTGGCTTCGGGTACGGTGTCGCTGAGCGGGATCGCCGACAGCTTGGGGATGCCGACGTGGACGTTGCAGCGCAGGCTCAAGGAGGGGAGCCTCACCTTTTCCGCGCTCGTCGACGATGTTCGCAAGGAACTCGCCGCCAGCTATCTACGGCAGCCGAGCGTCGCTCTCTCGGAGATTGCGCTGCTCCTCGGCTATTCCGAAGCCAGCGCCTTCAGCCGAGCCTATCGAATGTGGCATGGCCGACCACCGGCGATCGACCGGAGGGCAAGCCGTTGAGCCGTCGCTTCGATCTCGAGCATTGCATATGCATCCATCGACATCAGCGTCTGCCGGTCCCCGTCAGACCGGATTTGCGCATTGCGGGGGGGATTAATCGAACGCCTCAAAAAGTGACTGGTGTTCGTGGCGCTGAGCTGACTTCCATATATTCGAGCTATTATTCATACCGGAAGGTCAGGCTGCCGCCAATCCAGCGGGGTGGGGCGAACGTCTGTTGGGCCGCTCCGAGAAAGCCGGAGGCGTCCACGTCGGCGATACGATATTCTCGGTTGGTCACATTATTGACGAAAAACGCGGCTTCCCAGCGCTTCGATGAAGGCTGGTAGGATATCCTTAGATTTCCGACCAGATGAGCGGGTTCTCGGTCTATCGGAGGATTGAATGCCGTAAAATACAGGACGGTGTTATACTTCCAGTCGGTTTGTGCAGACAAAATCCCACCGAAGCCGGGAGTAAATTCATAGCGCAAGAGGCCACCGACGCTAACCTTTGGTGCCTGCGGCATCTTGCGGTCGGCCACCCGTCCGGACGGGAGAACGATATCCTTCACCCGCGTGTGAAGCAGTGCGGTAAAAAACTGCGCGTATAGACCAGTCACTGGCCGTGTATTCATTTCAATCTCGAGGCCTTCGAGTTTTGCGTTTTGGTTAGAAATAGTGATCGTCGCAGGTGGGACCAAAGTGAAGGATTGATACCCATTATAATCATAGTGAAAGGCGGAGAGGTTAAGATGTGTATTTCGATCGAATAACGTGAATTTAGCGCCGCCCTCATAATTGATAAGCGTTTCAGGTTTGAAAGGTACGGTCGATGGATCATCCGGGACAAAAATGGGAGAGGCAAAGCCACCGCTCTTAGTTCCCCGGTTTACGCTGACATAGGTCAATATATTCTGCGTCGGGGAATATCCAAGCTCCAGTTTGCCTGAATAATCGCCGTCGCTCCGCCTCGCTAGACGCCCCACAGTCTGAGGGTTGAACGCGTAAACATCCGTGCCGCTGACGGAGTCTACGAATTTTGTTCTTTTCCAGTCGTTGGAGTACCTTAGTCCACCGGTTAACGTCACCTTGTCGCTCAGCCGGTATTCGAGCTGCGCGAAGGCAGCGAGCGATCGGGTTGTCAGGTTGCCGTTATACGCCAACGCAAGGTCAGCGAAATCCACCGCCGTCGCATAGATGTTGTGGGTGTCGATCTCGACTCCGTAGACTCCGATCGTCCAATCGATCTTTGAAGAGTGTCCGGCGAGGCGAAGTTCCTGGGATACCTGATACAAATTCTGACGAGTCGTATAAGTGACCGAGGAAATCGGCGTCATATCACTATCTTCGGTATAGTTTTTATGTAGTTTCTGATAATCTGTGATGGACGTCAGGGTTAAGTTGCCGATATCTTGAACATAGCGAACGGTCGCACTCCAGTATGTGCGATTGAAAAGGTTTGCATCATTAAACGAGCCTGTAAACGGATTATTGTCGGGCTCAGCATAACCTAGCACGTTACAGCCGGAACAATTACCGTAGTAGTTTTCGTTGCGGCCGATAAAGCGACCAAGACCATCGGCATTTGGTGCGGCCGCCGCAAACGAATAACCTCCAGCACTATGCTCGTGGTTATTACGCATGACCTGTAGCTTCATCGTGACCACGCCACTAGTCCCGACATCGACGGCAAGCTGTCCACGCCCGGCCCAGAATCGTGTCTGCCCAGGATCGGGGCCGACGCGGTTGTCGATATATCCGTCATGGTAATCAGTTACGAACGAAATGCGACCACGAATCCCATCGCCAAGCGGGCCGGTAATAGCGCCTTCGGCCGAAAATTGATTGAAGCTGCCGACGGTAGCTGTGGCAAAGGCGGAAAAGGTGCTTAACGGCTTGGCGGAGATGACCTGAATCAATCCGCCCGTCGCATTCCGGCCGAACAGAGTGCCCTGCGGACCGCGCAGTACCTCGATGCGATCGAGGTCAAACATCATCCCGCTGATCGCGCCGAGCGAACCGATGTAGACTTCGTCGCTATAGAAGGCAATCGGAGACTCCTGCGAGTCGGCAAAGTCGACTTGTGATACACCTCGGATATTAAAAACCGTGACTGTCGGGCTGTACTGATTAACTTGGAGGCTCGGTACTTGGCCTGCGAGCGCAGCAATATTCTGGCGTCCGACAGACGCGATGTTTTCCTTGCCCAGCGCCGTGATCGATAGTGCGACGTCCTGAATATTCTGAGCGCGCTTCTGCGCGGTCACCACGATCTCTCCATCGGGCTGTTGCGCTGGCGCCGTGGGCATCTTCTCGATCGTCGCTTGAGCGAACGCGGGAAAGGCTGGCCCCAGCAGCAACGCCCCCAACGCTGTACGGAAACTCAACGCCGGCCTGCCGAGGCCTGTCACGCGAGCAAGCCCCATGTCGGATATTTTACGATCACGACCGGTCTGTTGCTGCATCATAATAGATCCCCCTTTGGTGTGAATAGCAGCCGGATCCGACCTAGCCGCGGCTAGGATTGAGCGCATAGAATTCAGGCCGGACGACGTCTGAGATCAGCTCGCGGACCGCCCGATTGGCCTGATCGAATGCCGCTTGAGTCATCGAGATACCGGCGGCGTCGGAATTCGCGATCGCTATCCGTCCGAAGCGCTTCCGCGCCCTGAGACAGGGCTCCTCTCCGCCTGGAAACGAGTCGTAGAGATCGTTAGCGCCGCAGGCATAGCCGTGCGCCCAGCGATTAACGGTGATGCCAGCTATGTCCCGGTCGGCATTGAAGCCGGCGCTTCCCAGCATACGCTGGAGTTGATCGCGGGTGCTCTCTTCATAGGTCGCGCGATCAATGCCGAGCAGCGCGCTGCGGGCGGCGCGATACTGGTCGCGCGCGTTCGATACACCAGGCATGTCCGGTGCCATGAACATGTTGATCATCGCCGGATCGTCCGGCGATGCGGGCACGTAACCGTTTCCCAAGCTATTCCCAGTACTCAAGATGGACATTTGATAGAAGCTGTCGGGAGAGCAGATGAAGTTGACTTTCGCCTTCGCAAATGCCCGCCAGTTGTTCAAAGCGACCTGAGTCGCTATCAGGGGCTTGCGTACGGCCAGTTTCAACGCTTCCTTCTGCGCGGCAGGCAGTTCGGGGCAGACATAGGGGATGATCACGTTGAAGCAGGCCATCACGCAAGTCCCGGCGCGAACGCTGGCTGTCTCGCCGTCGCGCACGTAGGTTACTACGACGTATTCGCTCTCGTCCGGCTTGCGGTCATGCTCGACTCGCACCGCCGTGCTGCTGAGCCGAATACGAACATCGCTGCTCGCGGCGTCGAGCATGGCGTAATTAAGCTGTTGGAGGATAGAATCTTCCATCGTCGATCCGGGCAGCGCCTTGGGATTGAGCCATCGGACGAGCAGCCGCGCGACGGTGGCATTCCCCTCGGGGAAGACGATATCATCGCCCATCTGGTCGTCAGGCACGACATCCGACAACCGCAGATGAGGCAGCCCCATGCCGACGAAGCCTGGGAGATGTGCTCGATAGGCCATCCACGCGCTGAAAGTGTCTGGTCCGGCGCCGATGTTAAGTACGGAGCCACCGACCTGATGGTGGACGAAATCGAGAGCCTCCTTACGTATTTTGACATAGTTAGTAAGATAATCAGCATAACTGATCGACCGAAGCTTTTTCGTCTTCTCCTCGATTGATGTGCCGGGCATGTAGTCGCCGTTGCCCAATATGAGATGAAGCATGTCCTGTTGAGCCTGCGGCGACAGAGGCGAGCGACGCAGGAAGTTCTGCCAGGTAGCGCCGACTGGAACGATATATGACGGCATGAGACTAGGATAATCATCAACGAGCTTGTCATGACCGTAAATCGACCGATCGAAGAATGCAGCTGTACCAAGCTTGAATGGCTCAACGCGCTTTGCATCGGTCGCTGCGACCTTGTAATATCGTTCCGCATTCACGCCGATGTCAGCCAGCAGCATCTTGCCGTCGGGCGTGTAGGTGTTGGGAAACATGATCCGCTGGGTGCCGCCGGCTCCCAGCAGGGTTCGACCCCGGACGTGGAATTCGTTACGCCGAGCATGGCCGCCGAAATCGTCGCAGGCGTCGAGTACCAGGATTTTCGCCGCTGGCTGCGCCTTCTTGTAGAAATAGGCTGCCGCGAGACCGCTCATACCAGCACCAACGACGACGAGGTCATAGGCCTCGCCGGTCGCAGCAGCGGTAGAGAAGTCCTTGCCGTCGCGCATGGCGTGCCCGACCGCGAAGGAGGCATCGGTTTGGCCGCGTATGCCCTGGAGTATCGGCGGATAGCTGCCGTCCGCGGCCGGCACGGAATCGGACGGGACAGAGCCGGTGCCCGCTGCGTACAAAACCTGCGGCACCGACGAAGCGAGCCCGGCGGCGCCGACCAATTTCCCCGCGCCATCAAGAAAATCGCGCCGGGTCACTCGGCCAGCTGCTTTTTCATCCCTACAGTCCATTCGCGTTCCTTTCAGGGAGCGACGTGCCCGCCCCAACATGCCCATGATTCTGAGGTCGACGCTGCTTAGCTGGCGACTCTCTCTCTTAGCAGCAGACTAGATTGCTCGCGGCCGCTTCCGGGAAGAAGCCGCCGCCGCGGAGCCGCATTCAGTTCAATGCGCCGTATGCTAGTAGTGACGTGTGTGAACACACGGGTTTGTTTGGCATTCCAACAGGTGCGGGGAAACTCGTCGAACATCGTCAGAGTGTCTCGATAGTTCGACACGCTGGCCGTCGACACATCGTACGATTGTACCGTCGGACTTTGACACCGGTACACAGCCCAAGAGTGTCACTAAGCCCTTATATAGGTTGCGACGTCCTCCGATCGTCGCGTCATAAGTCGGCATTGCAGTGGCCCTTTGCGCCAAAAATCATTATCCAACTCGAAACTTACATTCCTGCATCGTCGATTACGGTGAGCCAGTTTCCGTCTGGCTGCTTGCGCAGGACGACGTTAGACTCCGATACAAGAACCTGTTCTTCTCCTGAAGGTAAGCGTAACCTGACTGTACCTATTAGGCGTTCTAGCGCTACGTCTCCATTTTCGATTATATCGATTATTTTGAATTCAATATCTTCGATCAGAGAGATCATGGCCTGCATCTCTTTCCTGATCTCCGCGCGTCCGACCGCGCGCCTTCTTCCCTCGCCAACCAGAACCGCATTGTCAGAGAAGCGCAATGTCAAGGCATCGATGTCCTTCTCTCTCACGAGCCGCTCAAAGACGCGGTGGCATTCCGCAGCTGACGTGACCATTCTTCTACCCTTTTCGGTCATTTGCGTAAGGATAGCAGACGCTGCGGCCGCCTGCTTGACGCAACGCCACAACTTCTTACCAACACATGACAGATTCTCGACGTATCCGAGTGCCAGTCGTCGAGATGGAGTTCCGCCTGTTTCGACATATGGCGGCCGGAAGAAATAGGCGTCTAGCTATTTGACCCCGCGGTGTGGTGGTACGGTTGACCGTCATGCTTGGCGGGAGGAGCTATGGACCAGGTTTTACACGGCAGCGCCCGGACGACTGAAGCAGTCCGTCGAGCGATACAGCGGACTGAAGAGAGCGTGGGGGCGCTAGCCGGTCGGTACGGGATTAGCCCGACGAGCGTGCGGAAGTGGCGCAAGCGGACGCGCGCGACGGGGTGTCCCGATGAGGCCGAAGGCCATTCATTTCACGCTTCGCACGACCGAAGAGCAGGCGATGGTCGTGGCGCTCCGCCGCCGCACGACGCTGCTGCCGTTGGACGACTGCCTTAATACCCTGCAGCGACGATCCCCCACCTGACCGGGTTTCGCTGCATCGCTGCCTGCCGCGTGATGGCATCAGCCGACTGCCGGCGCTGGAGGGAGACGCCGCCGACAAGAGCGCTTCAAGGCCTATCCGATCGGCTACGAGAAGGCTAACGCACGCCACCGGGCCGCCAAGTTGGCCGGGGTTTGATCGAGCGGGTGCTGGGATTGCCGTGGCGGCGCTCAGAGATCCGCGCCACGCGCGTGCGCCGCATCCTCCACCCCGAGGGGGCCGAAACTTGGATCTTCGCCGCAGACAGCGCGCCAGGCCAGATGATCGCCCTCGGCGACCGCCGCCCCTCCGCTATCAACGATGGAGATCGCCGTCCGCCGCTGCGAGACGTCCGAACCGATGAATACCATGCTCCGATCCTGTCACTCGTCACAAGTCGGACGCCCATGCCGTCTTCCGCAAGATGTTTGATAAGGGTAACCCGCCCCACGGCTGGGCGGCGCTGGTGGCGCAGCGTCCGATGAGGAAGCCAGGACGCGAACGACGGCGCTTGCGCCGAATGTGCCGTGAGCACGTATCTCTACTACGCCAGGCTTCGCTATGAACGCCTCGCGCCGTTGTCCGCCGCGCTGCGCTGCCGGGTCGACGCTATTACCCGCTACGCCGCGATGCTGATTCCTCTGGATTTCCAGCGCGGGCATCGCCAGCCCTCGCGTGTGGCCCTGTCTCCCAAACGCCGGCGTAGCACGCCGCATCGCTTGATCGGAAGGTCGAAGACCTGCACGACGATCTGCACCCTCGCCGCTGCGGCGTGTCGGCCGAGCGCCGGCCGATGGCGGCCCGATCGTCGTCACCGGCGACGGACGGGCGCGGGTTGCCATCGGCGACGCCGAGCTGCGCGTCATCGAAGGCCATCTGCGCAAGGAGCTGGACGACCTGTTCGGACCCTTGCCCTGACATGAGGAGTATCTCGCCATGACCCACGCCGCCGCCGTTCGCGTCGAGGAAGCCGCGCCGGTCATGGCGACGGCCCAGGTGGCGCTCTCCATGCGGGTATCGACGGCGCGGCAGGCCGAGCACGACCTGTCGATCCCCGACAGAAGCGCCCGATGGAGGGACATTGTCTCAGCAATGCGACGGGCCTGCCCATAGCGTTCGCCCTGACCGGCGGTGAGGTCTTCGACTTCAAGGCTATCGGGCGGTCATGGACGCGGATGGACCAGTACCCAAAGTGCTCCTGCCCGACAAAGGCTATGACGCTGATTTCATTCGGCAGGATATGGAGAGGCGTGGTGGCTCCGCGATGATCCCGACCAAGCGGAACCGCCTCGTGCAGCTTCCAGTCGATGCCGCCATCCGGGATTGGCGACGCGGAGCCGCTGGGTCGAATGGGGATCACAGTGCGGCATCGCATCACAATGTGCGGCGCCGGATGCGCGAGCACCTGGCCTTGGCGATCAGCTTCAGGCTGCGCAATTGGGCGGACTGCCAGAATCGCGAATATGGCGGAGCCCAGCTTGTCGGAAATGTTCTGCGCTAGTTCCTCGCCGGCAAAGGGCCGATGGCGCATGGCGGCGCGGAAGCCATCGCTCATGTCCGGACACTCCCCGACGCGACCCGTGCGGATACCCAGATCATGTTCAATCCCATTGCTTTACCCGACGGCGAAGGGCGATGTCCTCTTCGAGCCCGGCATGCAATGCTATTCCTCCTTCCTGCGCCCGCAGAGTGACGGCAATGTGCGCATCACCTCGCCCGACCCGTCTGCGCCGCTGGCGATCGACGCCAACTATCTGGCGCACGAGCGGGATCGGGCGGGCGCCGTTGCCGGAACCGCGCTATTCGTCGGCTCGTTGGCCAACCGGCCTTGAAAGCGTTCGTCGAGGGCGAACTTGAGGCGACCGCCCATGCGACGACGGACGAACAGATATTGGGCCTTTACAAGCACCATGGGCAGACCGCTTACCATGCCGTCGGCACTGCGGCCTTGGGCCCCGACGATGCCGATGTCGTCGACGCGCGCTTGCGCGTGCGGAGCGTGACGGGACTGCGCGTGATCGACTGCTCGGTCTTTCCCGAAATACTGTCCGACAACACCAACGCGCCGTTGATGGCGCTCGCCTGGCGCGCCGCCGACCTTATCCTGGAGGACGCCGCGTCACGGGCCTGAGCCATGCCGTGAACGAACGGAGGTGGTCGCTGCTATGCATCGCAATCAGGGGATCGTCGAATCGCGCTCAGAACCTGACCGACGCCTCAACCAGCCATGTCCTCGGCGGGCTGGGCAATATGGCGCGGTACAAGGAAACGGCGGCACCGAACCCTGCGTACAGGGCGTTGGTCAGATTCTTGCCGTAAAGGGTCAGCGTAAAATATTTGTTCAGGGCCAGCGCGGCGCTGGCGTCGATCAGTTCATATGCTTCGAGATCGAAGTTGTTGATCACATCCGCCGGCCTGCTGCTGACATAGGTGTAAGAACCGCGCAATGTGAGGGTTCCAAGGCTGCCGACGCTGGTTTCGTAGGTTGCGGACGACGACGCCGTCCACTTTGGAACCTGTGCGAATTTGAGGCGCCGCGCGATGTCCGGATCCGGAATACGGTCTGCGTTCACATCCAGACCGTCGAACCGGTCATAAGCATTATCGACATAGCCTGCCGATCCGGTCAGCACCAGACCCCTTGCAGGGAGAAAGTTGAGTTCGGCCTCGAATCCCTTAACCGTTGCGTCCGCTGCATTCAGGACGGTCTGCTGATTGCTCTGGTTCAGGACAACCTGCTGCAAATCCTTTGCCTTGTTGACGAACGCCGCCAGGTTGACGCGCACGCGCCTATCGAAAAGCTCCGATTTGAGCCCGACCTCATAGGCATCGGCCGTCTCTTCGTCATAGGGTCCGGCCGATATGAGCGGGCTGCCGTTGCGGATGTTGAAGCCGCCGCTGCGAAACCCGCGTGTCCAGGATGCATACACCTGAAGTGTATCGCTGGGCCGCCATTGCAGCCCCAGTTTCGGACCGAGGTTGCGCCAAGCGTCCTTGCCGCGAAAATCTGTCACGCAGGTCGTCCGCTCGAAATTGCAATTGCCCAAGCTTGCGATCGCAGCGGCTTTCCTTTCGTAAGAATAGCGCGCACCGGCCGTGATCGTGACGTTCCAGGGCAGCGCGACGTCCGCCTGACCGAATGCGCCATATTGCTTATGGTCGATCGTGCCTCGTAGCGCCTGGCGAAGCGCTCCGGAGAAGATGAAGCGTCCCTCGTCATAGGTAAAGTCTTGGTCGAGCACACTGACCCCGGCAGTGATGTTGATTGCGTCGGTGCCAAAGGGCTTGCCCGCGAAGCGCAGTTCTTGGAAAAATTGGCTCTGATCGATATTGGTGTCGAAGACGATGGCGCCGAAGGAACTGCCGTCGGCGTCCAACGCTCCCGCCTGGGTCACCCCCCGCCAGCCGGTGATCGACGTTATTTTGCCCGGCCCGACATCCCAATCGACGTTTATGATTGCATGCTTCCATGCGAGGTCATTGTAACCACGGGTATTCTGCCCGACATCGAATTTGCCTGGCGGCGGTATGAAGCCGCTGTTGGTGACCGATGTGCCCGGAACAAACAAGTTTTTGGCGACGGGGCCATCGCCGGAATCTTCGCCGATCTCTCCGATAACCGCAATAGTCAGTTTGTCCGTTGGATGGAACACCACTGTCGGCCTGACGATCTGCACGTCGCGCTCCCCCAAGCGATCACCGGTGGCGACATCCTTGAAAAAGCCATCGCTATGTTTCGTCAGGAAGGCGAGTTTGACAGCTATGGCTCCACCCGCCACGCCGCCCTCGACGCTGCCGGTAAGCTCCTGCTGACCGTGCGACCCAAGCGCGCCCCGCAGGTTCGCGTGCAGATCGCCGGTAGGGCGAGCCGTCCGGACGAGGATCGCGCCACCGGTGACGTTGCGCCCGAACAGCGTACCTTGCGGTCCGCGTAGCACCTCAATGCTCGCCAGGTCGAAAAGCTCGGTGAGCGAGCCGGAGGACACTCCGAGTGGCATTCCGTCGATGAAGGTGCCTACGGCCGGGTCGTTCGATGGGATGGACCCCGCGACGCCTGCGCCCCGGATGAAAAAGCTGCCGTATCCGGGGACGCTGCCGGACGGCATCAGCCGCACGCTTGGCGCCAGATTGCCGATGTCGGACAAGTCTTTGACGTGCGCAGCCTCGATCGCGCCCGCCGAAAAGGCGCTCAGCGCGATGGGAACATCTTGTGCGCGCTCGGCGACATCGCGCTTGCGCCCTGTGACCACGACCTCATCAAGCGAGCGCTCGAGAGCTGATGTCGACTGCTGGTCCGGCGCATCTTGCAGCGCAGACCGGGCGGCGGGACCGCTATTACGGTTCGACGCCGGTTGTGATTGCGCCTGCGCCATCGCGGCACCCGATGCCGACAGCAACTGCAACGCCAGAACAAGACGAATGGATACGTGCGTTCGCATGGCGACATCCTCTCAACAACGGCGGTCGCGTTGCGCGATCCCGCAAAGCTCTGACGGCTCAATGGCAGTCTGACGTACAGTACGAATCAGTTAAGCAGCAGGCAGTGCGGCTCGTGTTTCCGGGTCTTTCAACCGCTTTCCGATATCGCGTCGCGACATGCTGATCGAAAGAGATGCCCAATCCTTCAACCCATCGTTGGAATGACGAAACTCTGATCGAGCACGGCGGCGCCGGAGGGCCAGCGCTGCGTCACTTTCTTGGTGCGCGTGTAGAAGCGAACGCCGTCCATGCCATACTGATCGAGGTCGCCAAAACCGGACCGCTTCCATCCGCCGAAGCTGTGATACGCCACCGGAACTGGAATCGGCACGTTGATGCCCACCATGCCAACCTCGACATCGGCGACGAACTTGCGCGCCAGATCACCGCTGCGGGTGAAGATCGCAACGCCGTTGCCATATTGATGCCTGCTCGGATAACTCATCGCTTCCTCGAACGTCTGCGCACGCAATATCTGCAAAACCGGCCCGAAAATCTCGTCTCGATAGCTCTTCATGCCGGGCGTGACGTGATCGATCAGTGTCGGGGCGAGAAAATGGCCATTTTCATAGCCCTGCAGCGTGAAACCGCGGCCGTCGACGACGATCTCTGCGCCTTCGTCCGCGGCCATCTGGATATAGGCTTCGATGCGTGCCTTATGCTGCGCGCTCACGACCGGGCCATAATGCGCGTCCGGATCGGTGGCGATGCCGACGCGCAGTCCCGATATGGCCGTCTCCAGCCGCTCCCGCAGCGCTGCTGCGGTCGCGTCCCCCACCGGCGTCACCACCGGCAATGCCATGCAGCGCTCGCCCGCCGATCCATAAGCCGCACCAATGATGTCCGCAACCGCCTGATCAAGGTCGGCGTCAGGAAGCACGATGCCATGATTCTTGGCGCCGCCCATACATTGCATGCGTTTGCCGTTCGCGGCGCCACGGCCATAGACATATTGCGCGATATCGGAGGAGCCGACAAAGCTTACGGCCTTGATCACAGGGTGATCGAGGATCGCATCCACAACCTCTTTATCACCATGGACGACGTTGAAAATCCCCGCCGGCAGTCCGGCCTCCAACGCCAGTTCGGCCAGACGCACCGGCACCGAAGGATCGCGCTCCGATGGCTTCAGGATGAAGGCGTTGCCGCATGCGATTGCAGGAGCCGCCATCCAGAGCGGTATCATCGCGGGAAAATTGAACGGGGTGATGCCGGCGACCACGCCAAGTGGCTGGCGCAGCGAGTAGGCGTCGATACCCGGCCCGGCGCCCTCGGTATATTCGCCTTTAAGGAGATGCGGGATGCCGCAAGCAAACTCCACCACCTCAAGCCCGCGCTGGATGTCGCCCCTCGAGTCGGCGATCACCTTGCCATGCTCGGAGGAAAGCATGTGGGCAAGCTCGTCCATGTGGCTCTCGATGAGATCCTTGTACCGGAACATCACGCGGGCGCGGCGCTGCGGATTGACCGCCGCCCAGCCGATCTGGGCCTTGCGGGCATTTTCAACCGCCTGGTCGAGGTGGGTGGCGTCTGCCAGTTCGAGACGCGCCTGCAGCATGCCCGTCGAGGGATCGAAAATGTCACTCATCCTGGCGCCGGACAGAGGCGCACTCCGTCCGTTGATGAAATGGGTGACGGTACGCATGAAGTCTCTCCCGAATCGCGATGGATCGACCGGCACCGGCATCACCGCACATTTTTGGCCCGTAGGCGGATCATCATTTGGGACCGACGACTGCGCCATATGGCGCAGCATCGCCGTCCCGCTATGCGACCTCGACCATATTCCGCCAGGGCGCGTGCTTGTCAGTCACGGCCAGCGAAATCTGGCGCATATATCTGGGTTCCGACTCGTCGAACGGCATGCGCGCATGGATGAGACCGAGCTGGTCATAGATAACCATGTCGTCCACTGCCCATTCATGTTGGTAAATGAATTTCGGATTCAACGCGATATCGAAGAGCTGCTGAAGCAGTTCGGTCGACTCGGCTTCCGGAAGGTCGACGATCTTCATAGTATAGAGTGGGCTTACGTAAAGCGCCCTGCGACCCGTGTAGGGATTGGTGATTACAAGCGGGTGCACGGCGTGACGAATCGGCGGTCCCGCCCCTTCCTCGTGGTGATCGACCTTATTGTGCAGTTCATGGTGGCCGGACAGATTGTCGACCCTGGCCTTAAGTTTCGGGTCCAGCGATTCATAAACAAAATACATATTGGAGAAGCAGGTCTGCCCACCCCAGCCAGGGATAGTGCGGGCGTCGAGCGCGCCGATTTCCGCGACCTCCTCGGCCCAGCAATAGTCCGAATGCCAGCCCAGCCCCTTCGCGCCCATGCCGGTGTAACCGACCTCGCGACCATCTTTCTTGATATTGTTGGTCAGCATCAGGATTTCGGGATTGTCCGGCCGCAGGATCGTATCACGGAAGGAATCGACGCCGTCGCGGCCCATCTCGGGTGGCGCGTCTAGCACCGGCGCGCCGAAGATGCTGACGAAGGACGAATATTCCTGATCGGTCGGCGCCTTGTGGCCGCGAAACACCAGAACCTGGTGCGCGTTCAGCAGTTCTCTGAAAGCCGCCACCTCATCTGCGCTCTGCGGCCGGCCGATATCGAGCCCTCTGACGATCGCGCCGAAGGGGTGAATGGCTTCAACCGAAACATCGCTAATCATAGTGTCTCTCCCTGTCAAATGACCGCATCTGCAGCACGGTCTGGCGAGATTTCGGCATCGGCAAGCGCCGAAGCGCCTTCTGTTTCTTTCAGGACGAAGCCGGTATAGCCGTAATAGGCAACCTGATCGCAAATCTTGCGATATTCCGGCCCGCTGCCGACATAAACAAGGGCACGCCGGGTCTGCGTTCCGTCCGGATGGTTCTTGACCTTGACGAACCAGGACTTGCCTTCCCTGATCAGCGTCCGTTCAAAAATCTTGTAGACTTCGTCGGTCCATTCGGTCTGCGCGCCTTCCTCAGGCTCGCAGTACGTCACATTACGGTTGCGCATGTCGCGCAGCATCTTGGTAACCCATTCGACTTGAAGGCCGCCGCAGACCGCAATGTTGCAGAAGGATGCGCCATTATGCGCGCCCACGAGCGTGAACAGATTCGGAAAGCCAAGAATCTGCAGACCGAGATAGGTGACCGGCCCGTCTTCCCAAACGTCTTTCAGGGAATGTCCGCCTTTGCCCCGAATGTCGATGAGGTCCAGCGAGCCCGTGATGCCGTCAAAGCCGGTCGCGTAGATGATGGCATCGAGGTCGTAAGCCTGCCGGGCCGTTTCGATCCCGCCCGGCGTGATCCGCTGGATCGGCGCTTCCTTTATGTCGACCAGATGGACATTCGGCTGGTTATAGACCTCATAATAGTTGGTCTCCATCGGCACGCGCTTAGCGCCAAAGGGGTGATCGTGAGGGATCAGCTTCTCAGCGACGATCGGATCATTGACGCGACCGCGGATCTTCCGTGCGATAAAATCGGCAAGATAATCATTCGATGTTCTGTTCAGCAGCATATCGCTGTAGTTGCCCAGCCATATGCCATATCCTGATGTATTGTACAATTCCTCGAAGAAACCCTCACGCTCCTGTTCCGTTACGTTGATCGCCTTCTTCTTTTCGCGGTGATAAGGGAAAGCGGCATCTGTTGTTTTGATATAAGCAAAAACATTGTCCCAATTTTCACGCAGAAATTCCATTTTTTCCGGCGGTATCGGGGTATTTCCAAGGGGGGTGCACCAGTTGGGTGTCCGCTGAAATACAAATAGCTCGGCCGCCGTCTTGGCGACCTCCGGGATTATCTGCACGCCGGTCGCGCCGGTTCCAATGACGCCAACGCGCTTGCCCGTGAAATCGCCATAAGGCACAAGGTCACCTGTGCGCGCGTGGCGTGGCCATCGTGACGAGTGGAACGATTCACCCTCGAACGAATCGATCCCTTCAAAGTCCGGCATCCTGCTCGCGGAGAGTGGTCCGACGGCGGTCAGCAAATAGCGACAGGTCACGCTGCTCGCGTCGTCGAGATGCAGCCTCCAGACATTGGCAGGCTCGTCATATATGGCGGACCTGACGATGCTATTGAACTGATAATCCTTGCGAATATTCATTCGGTCGGCTGCGGCCTCGACATAGCGAAGCACTTCGGGCTGGCCGGGGAAATGCTCGCTCCATGTCCAGTCCGGCAGGATATCGACGAGGCAGAAATAGCCGTAAGTGTAGCTTTCGGTATCCAGTCGGCAACCGGGATAGCGGTTCGAATACCAAGTCCCGCCTACGTCGGGATTGCCATCATATCCACGCACGGAAAAGCCGAGTTCGCGGAGCTTGTAGGTCTGATAAATACCAGTGACGCCGGCACCTATCACGATCGCGTCGAAATCAGGCCTTCGGGCTTGCATCTGCATTACGATCGAACCTCTGACCAGAAGCGGTGGTGACAGCAAACTTACTACCTAGTAGAATGTAGGTTGGGTACCATTGTCGCGCCGGGCCGTCAACCCGTGGGTCGGTGGAGTCACGCTCCGGACTTCTCCCCTGCCGACCCGACACAATCGACAATGTCATCAGCAGGTCGCGCTAAAAGCGGTAGCGTATTTCGGCCAGGAAGGTTCGGGGTTCGCCAGGACTCGCAAGATTGAACGAGAACAGGCTCGTAAACGGCACCCCGCCAGTATAGTAGATCTTCTTGAATGCGTTCTTGACGACACCCGATAATGACCAGCCCCGCCCGGCCGACGACTCGAGGCCAATGCGAAAGTTCGCTATGCTATAGTCAGCGATTTTCGTGCCGGGATTGAGCGACAGGCCTGTCGAACTGAAATAATTCGATGTTTGCGAAAATACGTCGCCGTGCAACACGGCATTGAACTCGTCGTTCACCGGAAGTGTGATGTCAGCATATATCAGACCCGACCATCTCGGCGCATCGGGATAGGTATTGTAGATGGCCGTCGCGGCGCCCCCGTCAGGGCTCAGTATCGAAACATTGTCGCTCGTGAAGCGCGCATTGGTATAATTGACATTACCGCCCAGTGAGAGCCAGTGCGCGGGCCTGATATTGCCATCGATCTCGAAACCGGTGACCTCCGCTTTCGGGACATTTACGGTAATGTTCGCGAGGTTGCCATATATCGCCGCATAGTAGCTTCGCTGAACATTATCGACCCACATATTGTAAAGTGCCACGTTAACACTGACCGGGACGTCACCCAGAACACCGCGATATTTTGCACCGAATTCGACGTCGGTTGCAACCTCCGGCCGGAACTCATCGCCCGATTGCTCCGCAAATCCCGGCGTTGGTGGCCCGTTAAAGCTAAAGCCGCCGCTACGGAAGCTACGTCTCGCATTAGCATAGAGGAGCAGGCCGGATGTTACCTGGTTCTGCACACCCACTGTCCAGCTGAACTTCCTGAACGTGTCTTTCTGCAACGGAATGAACCGGCCGTCGGCATAAAAGGGCGCATAGGCCGGATTCGTCAGCGCGGAGTAGGCATCGTCCGAATCCCGCAGATTCTTGACCTGCTCGACCGTGTAGCGAAGGCCACCGGTCAGTTTGAAACTCGCAAGGCCAGTATCCAACGTCGCCTGCGCATAGCCCGCGATCGAACGGCTCATGATCGTCCCCGCGCTCACCTGCGGCGGAAAGCCGAAAGGTTCGAGCAGGTAGTTCTTGTTGCGATTATGTTCCCTTGAACTGGCGGCATAGACGCCTGCGACATATTCAAGCCGGCCGGCAGCCAGTTTACCAAGCAACTGGAGTTCCTCGGAGAACTGCCTGTTTGTGTTGAACCCGCCCGCCAGTCCGGTTGCCGAACTGCCATAGCCAACGAGACTGAGCGGCGTCCCGTCCAGGTCGACGCCGTCGAGCGATTTACTGTGAACGAAGCCGAGCACGTTCTTGATGGTCGTGTCCGGGGCGATCTCAAATGACGTTATATTGGAGACGATATACTTGGTCAGATGGTGATCGGTCAGACTGTTGACATCGACCGTGAAAGGGCCGCGCGCTTGCTGGGCTGCTGCAAATTGAGCGATGGGAAATAGCGCGTTGACCGGCACGAACGGATAGCCGGGCACGTTCGCACTGGTCGGCAATGTGTTGTAGAGTATGTCGCTGACGTTTTTTCCATCATCCTTCAAATAATCGACCACGAGATCATTTGTGAAAGACGCCCCAGGCGTGAATTTCAAACTTAAGCGTGCCGCCTTGCGTTCGAAGCCACCGAGCTTTGAGCCGTTAAACAGGTTGTCCTGGTACCCGTCGCGCCGGCTATAGACGCCAGCGATACGCGCCTTCAAGGTGCCGGGGACCAAGGCGCCGCTGACCGCGCCCTCGATCTGCACGGCATTGTAGTTCCCGTAACGCGCTGTTGCATAGCCGGCCAACTGGTCGGTAGGCTTGGCCGTCGTGAACAGAACGGCACCGCCGGTCGAATTACGGCCAAACAGCGTGCCTTGCGGCCCTTTGACGACCTGAATTGACTGGAGGTCGTAAAAGGCGCTCTGGCCAGGCCCGCCGACCTGCACCTCGTTGAAATAGGGCAGAACCGCCGGCACTGAACTCGAATAGGTGTCCACCGTTTGCCCGCGCAGCGAATAGTTTATCTGGTTGGCATTTTGCGAAGTTCGCACCGTGAGGCCGGGTGCGGCCACCTGAAGATCGCGTTCGGACGTTATCGCCTGCCTGGCCAGCGTCTCGCCGGAAAGTACAGATACGGCAACCGGCGTGCGTTGCAAACTTTCAGACCGCCGTTGCGCGGTAACGATAATGTCCTCGATCGCCGCGCTGACGTCGGCGGGCGTGTTCGACGGCGCGATCTGTGCATAAGCACCGCCAGCGGCCAGCGTCGAGGAGGCCAAAAACCCGACAATGAAACGCGAGTAATTTCTATTCTGATGTAATTTCATTTTCCCCTCCAACACTTTATGATTTATGCCAGGTGATACTGGTCAATGTCATTTAACGGATGGCAATGGGTACCAATAGAACTCGGAATAGACTTTCTTCGCGGCCGCCACACTTACCGTTTCCCGTTGATCCGCACGTAATCAGCCACGGCAGCCGTTCGGCACCGCCAGCAGGGCTCAAAATCGGCAAACGAATCTGCGTACTAACAACGACTTCAGCGTCGCATGACAGACATTCCGTTGCGCGAGTTAGCTTTGCTCAACAACCAGGCCGTGCAGAGTTCGGCTGATTGGCACCATCACTCCCCCTCTGCCTAAGGCATCGAAACCTGCTCCGTCTAATAACTAACAGACATTAGGGTGTCAATCGTTGCTTTGTCGTTTGCCAGAGGATCTCGTGTTGGACGGTTCGATGAACCATGGCACCATTTACCTACGGCACCTCGACCACAACACGTGCGTCCTCGCTGGACATCGCGAAGCCGCGATAGTCATTGCCTACGACTTCGGCACAATATTCATGATAATATTGCTGACCGCCCGTATAGAGCAGCATCCTCCGCTTGGTCCGACCCGGCAGATTGACATTCACACCGGTGAACCAGGAATCGGTCTTGGTCGCTAGCAAGGCTTCGCCAGTTTCCAGCAGCCAATCCGTCCATTGATCTTCAGCTTCGGCGGTGACCTCGGATCGATCATAGCCGTGCTGACGCATATATTCGAACAGGCCCATGAGAAAATCGACACCCTGCTCGCTGCATCGCGGAACATTGCAGAAGGTCGCAGCGCTATGCGCCCCGACCAGCGTGAACAGGTTCGGGAAGCCGCCCACCTGCAAGCCCATGTAGGTCACTGGACCGTCTTGCCACTTGTCGCGGAGCGTGGCACCATCGAGACCCCGAAAGTCAATTCGGTCGAATGCGCCCCGAACGGCATCGAACCCGGTCGCAAAAATAACGACATCATAAGGCCTTTCGACGCCATTGACGACAATACCGTCGGCAGTGAATCGTTCGATCGGCGTCGCGTTGACATCGACGAGATCGACGTTGTCGTTATTGTAGACTTCGAAATATTGGGTCTCCAGCGGCACCCGCCGCGTCCCGAAGAGATGATCTTTCGGGATCAGTATCTCCGCGACGTCCGGGTCGCGGACGCGCCCGCGGATTTTGCGGGCCATGAACGCGCTGAGGGCTTTAGCGGCCTCCGCATTCGTTGCGAGATCTTGGAAATTACCCAGCCACAACCCGAATCCCGGCTCATTGTAGCGCTTTTCGTAGAAGGCCTCACGCTCTTCGTCCGAGACGTCGAATGTATTGCGCGGATCCCAATCGTGAAGGAATGCTGCAGAGGTTTTGCGGCAACGATCAAAATACTCCGGATACTTTTTTCTGATCTCCACCATTTCGTCGCCCGATATCGGCGAGTTGCGGAGCGGCTTTGCCCAGCTTGCCTCCTTCTGAAAGACAGTGAGCGATGCGGCGATTTTGGAAACTTCCTGAATCACCTGGATGCCCGTGGCCCCGGTGCCCACAACCGCAACCCGTTTGCCGGTAAGATCAAACCCTTCCTCGCGAGGCCAGTCCGATGTGTGGAAGTTCCTGCCCTTGAATTTGGTCAGATCCGGGAACTTCGGTATTACCGCTGCCGACAGGATGCCGATCGCGGTGATCAGATAGGTTGACGTGAACGTCTGGTCATCGGCCGTTGTCACCTGCCAAACATTCTCGTGATCGATAAACCTAGCCGATACGACGCGCATGCCGAACGCGATATCGCGTCGGAGATCGAGTTTGTCCGCCACGAAGTTCAGATAGGCGCGCGTCTCCGTCTGCGGAGCGAAATGCTCGGTCCAGTCCCATTCGTTGAGGATTTCTTCCGAAAAGGAATAGCAGTAGGAATAGGCTTCGGAGTCGAAGCGACAACCCGGATAGCGGTTCCAATACCATGTTCCACCGACGTCTGAACCGGCCTCGAGTACTTTCGCGGACATACCCATATTCCGGAGCATGTGGAGCTGGTACATGCCGGAAATCCCCGCACCGATGACAATTGCATCATACATAGCGATTGAGCTCCCATTTACTGCCGGACGTATCGAAGCCCGACCTTCCCGTCCGGGCCCCAAAGGCGCATCTGCCAGCGACGCGCGCATAGCGCTGGGCGTGGCCTGGTCTCAGGCCGACCAATTGCAACATATGCATTATCGGCCGCTCCTTATGACTGTTGAGGGTATCTTGGGCGACTTTCGTTCGTGCGGAAGTCATGCACGAGCCGCTGTGACAATGGCACAGGCTCCGCTTCCACCCCTCGCGAGATCAGTCGCCCGTCAGCTCCGGCGAGTGCTGCGAGCGCCTCCGCGTGCAACCCGGGAACCAGATCGGAAACGACAGCCCTGCGGAGTTCCGCGCGAAGGACATGACCGATTTGCCGCAGCATGATCAGCGGCTTCTTGTTCAGCTCTTCCGCCAGCTCCATCGCTCGTGCGAACAGCTTGTCAGCCGGCAGAACCTCGCTGATGACGCCTTGCGTCAGGGCTTCGTCGGCGCTGAGCGTCTTGCCCGTCAGCAGCAAGGCGCGGCCCCGGTTGATGCCGAGCGTCTTGAGCCAGACGATATGAACGCCGTCGCCAGGCACGATGCCTTCGACGGTATGGACCCGATCGCCGAAGCAGGCGGTATCTGATGCGATGATGATGTCGGCGAGCAACGGCATCTCGGCGTGAACGATCGCGGGGCCATTTACGGCGCATATGATCGGCACGCTGATGTCGAGCAGCGACATCAGCATCATCTTGGCTTCCGACGCGATACGATCCCATCCCTTTGGCGTGTTGAGCCAATGGAAGCTGGTGAAATCGGCCGCCGCCCAAAAGGCGTCGCCGGTGCCGGTAATCACGACGACGCGATTCTCGATATCATCAGCGACAGCCCGGAACGCGAGACCAAGTTCGCGGTGTGATGCTTCGTCGAGGATCAGCGAGCCGCCGTCGGACTGCAAACGCATTACCAGGATGCCGTCCTTGCGCTCCAGCTTCACCGACTCGAACGTGTCCGCATATTCATCGAAGTTCATTGGTTGATCCTTCCCGGAGCGGCGAGTTCCAGCCTCGCGTTAGTCAGGGCGAGTTCAGCGCCGCCGCACGCCCGGCACAGTCCGCACCCGCCATCAGTTTCGTCTTCGAACGACGCCGGTTGCGTCAAGCGACAGGTCAGGAACCGGCGGCGGCCATCAGAAACTGTTCCTTTCCAGCCCCGGATTGCCAGTCGATGGTTGTCAATACGCCGGGCTTCGAAAAGATCTCGACCTCACCCCCGCCGACGGCGAAGTCGCCATTGGTGATTTTTGCGGCTGCGGGGCTGCACAAAAATGCCGCGAATGCACCGACGTGATCGTTGGTGAAGTCCTGCGGTCGCGCAAACAGACCCTGCTCGCTCGCGCCGGAAATCGTTTCGGTCAAAGCTGCGCCCATCTTTTCGCCCGCAGCGATCGAGATGTCGAACATCCTGGTCGTCGAGGTCCGTGGCCGAATCTGGTTCACCGTCACGCCATAAGGGCGAAATTCAGCCGCCAGCGCGCGCGTCAGCCCGGTAATCCCCTCCTTGGCCGCACCATAGCTCGAAAATGCCGGAACGCCGAAGCCGGCGTCGGACGACGTATTGATGATCCTGCCACTGCGTTGATCGAGAAAAACAGGCGCTACGGCGCGTGTGATCGCAAAATGACCCTTCATATGCACGGCAATGATGATGTCCCAATCGTCTTCCGTCATCTCGACGAAGGGCATCGGCCGGATATTGCCTGCGTTGTTGATCAGAATGTCCAGGCGTCCAAAGCTGTCCAGCGCCTGCTCAACAAGCTCGGAGCCGGTCTTCATGTCCGTGACATTGCCATAGTTGACGATGGCAGCCCCCCCGGCCGCGCAGATGTCGGCAACGACCGAGTCTGCCGGGGATGTATCAGCACCCGTGCCGTCCATTTTTCCGCCAAGATCGTTCACCACGACGCGAGCTCCGGCCGCGGCCAGTGCCATGCAGTGCGCTTGACCAATGCCGCGGCCACCGCCCGTGACGATGGCGACCATGCCCTCCAGTTCTCGACTCACTGCTTTTCCTCTCGCTTGGCCTTGGACAGGAAAGGCCTGTTATTATGGCAACCCATAACGGTTGATCGGCAATATAAGGGCATGGGCCGGCCGGACGGCACGCAACACAACCGACACGATTTCACATGCCTGGCTCTAACAGTAGAATGGCTTTTTGATCAGACGACAGACTTGGATCCATGCGAAAATGTCCGCTGGCTGCATAGCTGAACATTGTCGATAGAACCTGCGACGGATCGACAGCTTCAATATCGTAGACCGCCAGTGAAACATAATCCCCTCCGCCGGAAGAAACGAACCGCGCCGCCGACTGGACTCCGGTAACTTTATCCAAAACCTCAGGAATATGTACCGTATCGTACCATGTCTCAAATTTCTCGATTTGATCGAGACTTAGGGGCCTAGTGTAAACAAGCACCTTTGCGCGCGCCATGATCTTCCTCTCTCCGGATATCGTTCTGATGGTCGACCGCCCCGGCCGGACGATCAATCCGGCCAGGACATTCGAACGCGCTGCACTCAGATATCGAGATTGTAGATGCGGCGCGCCGTCTCCCCAAAGAACTTTTTCCGCTCATCGAAGGTCAGCTCTTCCAACACATCGCCCAAATAGTTCATGGGGTCTGGATAAAGACAGGTTGGATGTGGGTAATCGGTTTCGAAAAGGACGTTATCGGCTCCGATCTGACGCAAAGTGGAAGCGAAATTCTTCTTCTCGAACCAGGCGCAGACATAGATCTGCCGCCTGAAGACCTCGGTAGCGGGCGTGAAATTATCCATGCCTGCCTCCGCCATCTGATATTCCAGCGCCTCGAGCAGATAAGGGACCCATCCGGCTCCGCTCTCGACCGAGACGATCTTCAATTCGGGGAAACGGTCCAGAAAGCCGTCCATGATGATGTTCGCCATCACCCGCATATTGCCCAGGAACAGCATGAGCGTGCCGAATGCGAGTTGATGGTCCTCGGGCTTGCCAGGCCATTGGCCGGCTCCGAACCATGTGTTCGACTCATCCGATGCACCGATATGGAAATTGATCGGCATCGACCGCTCCGAGCACAGCTTCCAGAGCGGATCCCAGCACTCGCCGCTGAGCGGCGGAAGCCCCGCGTGATTATGCGGATCGGAGTTCATGTTGATGCCGCGCAACCCCATGTCGTTACAGCGCTTCGCCTCCTCGGCGGCCAGTTTCGGATCCCACCACGGCAACAGCGCCATGGGATAGATGCGATTTCCGGAATCCTGCTGAAATTCGGCCAGAGCGTCGTTCAAAATCTGGGTGCAGAGCAGGCGCAGCTCTGGATCGACCATCATCGCCTTCTGCCCGCCGAAGCCCAGCACATTGGTGTAGGCGATCTGGGCATCAATGCCGTGCTTGTCCATATAGGCAAGGCGGCTCTTGACGTCATAGGATCCGGGTGTGACGTCCTCGTTTCCCCACTTGATGAATTCCCATCCTTTTGATTTATAGCCATCCTTCCGGATAGCGCTTGCGGCCGAGTAGGCGCCAAGCGAAACGTCGCCCTCGATGAACCACGCGATCCCGGTTTCCATTTTTTTGGCATAGGGAACCCGATGCTTGAACGCGGCCGGTGCGCGCGATGTCCACAGATCATAGGCTTCGGTGATATGGGTGTCGGTATCGACAACCTTGATCCCCGCCAGTGGGGATTTCGCGGATGCTTCTGATCTCTCGAGTACGGTCGATTCAGCCATAGCAAATCTCTCCTTTTCTGGAGCCGATTTTGCGGACCCCATTCCTCCTGTCCAATACGAAATCCGTTGCCATTATTATCATAATTGATATAAATATTCGTACGACCCGCTGTTTTACAAAATTTGATATAAATGCGGTTGGCGGCGTCACGCAGCGATCGGGCCTGTTCAAGGCCCGACGGGGAGAGACGAGATGTTGAGACGCGTGGAAGCGTTCGTCGCGATCGCGGAGGAGAAGTCGTTTACCGCTGCCGCGAACAGGATGCGTGTGCCCCAGCCTTGGTTGTCGGTTCAGCTTCGCCTGCTGGAAGAGGCGTTCGGCCTCCAGCTGTTCCAAAGGTCCACCCGGAAAGTCGAACTCACTGCCGATGGCGAACGGTTGCTGTCCATAGCGAAGCGCATGGTCAGGGATAAGGCCGACCTTCTCGACGCCGCCGCAGCCTGCCGAGCGCGGACATTCATATCGCTCAATCTTGGGATCGAACCGGTATCCTACCCCGAGAAGAACAGGATTATCGCCGACTTTGTGTCAGGTAACCCTGGCATTGCCGTAAATTTCACCAATGCTTATCCGAACGATCTGTTTGACGGGCTTCATAAAGGGGACCTCGATGCCATTCTGGCGCCGCTTCCCGTGCCAGATTTTCCGGTCGATGTCCAAGTCATCCGCTCGTATGAAACGTCTCTGATTGTACCACGATCGCACGAGTTCGCCGAATTTGACCCGATTCCGATTGCCATGTTACGAGGAAAGCAAATATTGTCCAAACAGGCCAGTTATCACCTGCCCCGTAGTTTGGAGATTCAAAACGTAATGCGTTCGATGGGCGTCGAGTTCGTTAACGCGCCGGACCTCGATTATAATATGCGGCTCTGCATGGTTCGAGAGCTCAATATTCCCTCGTTCTGGGTTTCGCCTTATTATGAGACCCCGGAAGATATGATTGTTCGACGAATCGAGGGAAGGCCTTTGGTACACCGGCTGGCCTTCCTTCGGCTACCGGGCAGGTCCAACAAGGCGATGAAAAAGCTGTGGGATTATGTGGCCACGATCGCCGAGAAGAAAAATTTGCATTGAAAGGGTCGGATTGTCGGGATTAGCGGCTTCTCACGACGATCACAGGCGCTGGACGATCTCATTGAGATAATCGAGATGCTCGTCCGCACTTCTGAACCCACGGCCCATGGTGAGACGGGCTCCGCGGGTGTGGAATTGTGACCCAAGGCGTCATATTCGACATGGTTCCAGCCAATGTCGACGCCGAGTGTGAGCCGATTGCCTTATAGCAGGGCCACGTCGGTCGCTTGCTTTGCCACCAGCACAGTCTGCCGCTGCGGCAAGACGAGGACGCCGGTGACGAACCTCAAACGGCTGGTCACGCCGGCCAGATAGCCGAACGTGACAAACGGATCGTGAAAAGGTCGACCATGGTATAGGGGCCGTTCAGGAGCATGTCGCGAACGGCCGGCGCGGCCCCCACCACATGGTCGTAAAGAACCAGATGGTCGAACCCGATGCCTTCGACGGCACGCCCGATGCGGTCCAATGCAGCGGGGTCTCCGCCAAGCTCGGTCTGTGGATAAACGACTCCGATTATCATCGCTTTCACTCGTCCCCGGCTGGCGATCGCTGGCCATGATGACCGGATTGCGCTGTAAGGCATGCGGGCGCCTCACCGCACGACACGATCCCGGCGGTGGCCGGCGATACAAGACGCGACCAGCAAAGCGTGGTGTCGGGATCATCGACACCCTCTCCTCAAAATCGGAGCCGGTTACCGCAACAACGCCGCTATATCGCTGTCCTTACTGACGAGTCCCTTGAGCGCAAAGCTGGCGACGTAACGTGCGACAGCCTCGGCAGACAGCTTCGAATAGACGCCATGCTGGCGGATGCCGGTCTCGATAAGTCCTTGAACCGCAGCAGCGGCCGATTTGGTATTCTGTCGTTCGATCTCGCCCTTATCGATACCTTCCTGGATGAGGGACTCCATGTCTTTAAGCCATGCGATGAGCTTGCCATTGACCGAGCGAAACTCTTTCGAGTGGAAGACCGGATCGAACATGCAATAGAGTTGATAATCCGACTCGTGAAGGCGGAAAACCATATCATAGACCAGCGCGAATAGCCGCTGGGCAGGGGATTGTTCCGCCTTCCGGAGAAGCGTGGCGCTTTCGGAAAGGGCACTGCCAAGCGTAAGATCTGCAATAGCTTTGAGAATGTCCGCTTTGTCAACAAAGTGATAGTAAAGCGACGGACTTCTTATGCCCGACGCATCCGCAATTTGCGCCATAGTGGTGCCAACATATCCTCGTGAAGAAAACAGGTCCGCGGCGACCTTCATAATTCTGGTGCGCGCATCTTCGGTTTTGGCGGGTGCATTGGCTTTTCGTGCCGGACGTGCGGCTTGTGGCCTTCCATTCGTCACCGGACGCTGTCGAACTGGGCGGCTTTCAGGCACTTGGCTTCTCCAAACGGATCTTGCAGCTTGCAAAGGCGCATCATTGCGAACAAGCCGCCTCGCGTCCATGCGGAAAATAGTGCCTTAAGAAGCTTCGGGTGCCATCTCGAAAGCCGGAATGGCCACCCTTCCCGCCACCGGAGACCGGTCACGCCGTCCGCATAGCCGAACGTCCGGTCCCGCCGCTGGAAATCATTCCGCCTCCGCTGGTCAGTTCAATCCGGTCAATCTGCGGGCGCGATGACAACCCGAATGCCGTCCAGCTTTTCCGAGCAGGGAATCTGGCATGCCAGCCGGGAATTCGGCTGCATATAGTCCGATGTTTCCAGCATATCGTCCTCGTAAATGTCTTTCGGGGGCAGCAGGCCGATATAATCGTCATCGACATAGACATGGCAGGTTGCGCACGTCAGCTGCCCTCCGCACAGTGCTTCGAGTTCGGCGATGCCATCGTTGCGAATAACCTCCATAAGCGAGAAGTTTTCACTGCCTTCGACCAGAACTTCTTGCCCCTGGCGGGTCATGACGTTGATTTTCATTTGCGTATGATCCTGATAAAAACAGCCTTATCAAACATATATATTTGCCTTTCAGCGCTGGGCGACCTTCCACTCGAGATGAATATTTTCGACCAATGCTACCATTCCCGTCCGGTATTCCGGCTTCATGCCATCGACCACACTGAATGCGGGTATACGCTTCAACCATTCCTGCAGCGTCACGGTAATCTCGGTGCGGGCGAGATAGAGGCCGGCACATCTGTGCCGGCCTACCCCGAAGGTGTTGTGGAGCGGACGGGGGCGGCTGAAATCTACGCGCATCGGATCATCGTTGAACGCCTCGTCCAGTCCGCACAATGCAGTCGGAACCTGGATCATGTCGCCCTCGCGCAGCAGGGTGCCATCATATTCGACGTCATGCGCGACGACCCGTCCTGCCGAAGCGATCGGAAAACGACGAAACAGTTCCTCCACGCTTCGCGGTATCATCGCGGGATTTTCGGCGAGCAGCCTTGCGTGCGCCGGATTGCGCGCCAAAAACAGCATTGCGAAACCAACAAATGATATAACCGTGTCAAGCCCGCCAAGAAGGAGATTGGCAATAAGGCCAAGCGCGGTCTTGCGATCAATGTCACTCCCGTCAATCTGGCTGTTGGCCACGATCGACACGCCGTCGCCGTCCATTCTGCCCGAACGCTCATCGAGCACCTTTCCGGCATATTCATAAAAACCGTTGATCGCTGCCCGCATTGCATCTGCCTTTTCTCCCGGCGTTTTGCCAGGAGGCCGCAGAATTTCGGTCGTATAATGTTTCAACATCGGTGCATCCTTCATTGGCAAATCCATGATCGCCATGAAGACCTGAACCGGAAACGCCTCAGCGTAAAAGGTGCTGAAGTCCATTCGACCCTTGTCGACCCAAGGCTCGATCAACTCGATCGCGATATCGCGAATCCTGCTCTCAAGATTACGGACCTGTCGCAGGTTTACGACCTTATCCAGAATCTGACGGACAGGACCATGTTCGGGCGGGTCGAGCGACGTGGGGATCAGATTATATTCCTCGCTGGCGGCCTTGGGTATGATGATCAGCCGTGACGAGAACTTTTCAGTATCATCCATTATATTGCGAATGATTTCGCCGCCTGTGGCGATCCAGTGACCACCATTGCGCGGCGTCCAGATCAGCCCGGGAATGTCTGCGCCCTGGTACCGCTTGATCGCGTGATGATAATCGTCATCCTCGCCCACGAAATTGTAGATATCGATATCGTGGATCCGATGGGCGGGCACATGATCGGGAACCGGCAGCTGCTCGATCGTTTCTGTCGATATGCTCATTTCAAAACCCCAACTCAAAGTGTTGCATCGCTGTTACAGCGATTGTGATGCTGCGGGCTATCTTGTTGCTTCTCCATTGCCACAAGATCGTCTCGAAACCGTCCTGCGCCATCCCCTCTAATTTACGAATTCGAGGATGGCCGGCGCCAACGCCGGCCAGTTGACGAACACTCCAGGGGCCTCCCCTGCGACGAACGCCTTCATTCGATCATTCCATTCATGATCGGGCCAGGGGGGATCGATCAATTCCGAGTGGGGAATGAGGTCGTGAACCTTTTCGGTCGTCGCGCGCGTGTGCGACACATCCCGCGAGCCGCTCCGCAAGATCAGCACCGGCATCGTGAGCGCCGCGAAATTTTCTACGCTCATACCTGGAATGGGCGAGCCGTCCGAAGGTTGATAAGCCGAGGCCCATCGTTGCATCGTCGCGATATAGCGATCGACATCCTGAGACAGCAAAGTCTCACGTGCGCGCGGGTTCCTCTGAATCTGGTCCGCCCAATTGGGTGAATCGGCAACCCCTTGCATCCCGTGCCAACTGGCTATGTTGGCGTCGCCACCGCAATATATGTATGCCAGCTGAACGAGACCGACAGGTCCTCCGCTCAGCCACCAGAGAATCAGGTGAGAAACCTGGCTCGGGTCCATCCTTGCCGCGATGAGCGAGACGCGCGATCCCGCCGACCCCCCGGCGAGCGCGGTCGGGCCCAGATCGAGCGTTCGAATCAGCTTGATCAACGTGCGGGCGTGAAGATTTGACTCTGTATCGGCGTCGAAACACAGATCGGAAGCTCCGCAATTGGGTCGATCCCACAGCAGAACGCGCTTGCCGCCCTGCGCCAGCGCGTTAGCCAGTTCGCTGATGCCCGGCGACTCCTTGGGAAAGCGCCCACCCCCGGTCAAAGCGACCGCCGGCGCGCCTTCCGAGCCCAGCAGCTCATACTCAATGCCGATCCCGTCGACGTCAATTCGCGCCATCCGTCAGTCCTCGACCAGCCGCCTGCAGCATTTATATATGCTCTTGCTATCGTGCCTGTTCGCCTAGCTAATGCGCTGCTCCGGCCGATGAGAAATCAGGAACGATACGATCTCCACTTACCTACTCCCTATTAGCTTGTCATAGGGCGAGAGGCAAGCCGGATAAGAAGGTGCCCCCGCTTCCAATGACCACGGCCTTGCGACAGCCCAGGGCGCGGGGGCTCATGCACGCGGCCACCCGCCCCGCTCCGCAAGCGGTTGATACTGCGGCGGCCGCTTTTCTCGAAACGCCCTCAGCGCCTCCTTGGAGTCCGGGTGACCGCTCATCTGCACCGTATGCGCCTGTTCGAACGCATATCCCGGCTGCAGATCCATGGTCTCGATCCGGTTCAGCACGGCTTTCCCGGTCCGAACCGCCGTTGGGCTGAACGATGCGACGCGATGTGCGAAGCGACCCGCCGCCGCCATCAGTTCTTCGCGATCGCACAGAATGATCGGAGCGCCAGCGTTGGCGAGCGCCTCGGCCGACAGAAACTCGCCCGTGAAGAACATGCGCCTGACCAGCGGCTGCGGCGCTATCCTTGCGAGATGTCCTGCTCCTCCCATGACACCTACGGTCAGCTCCGGTAGCCCGAACAGGGCGTCCCGCGCGGCGACCAAGAAGTCACAGGAGCCTGCAATCGCAAGCCCGGTGCCCAGCGCCGTGCCGTGCACGGCCGCTATCACGGGCACGACGCAATCCTGGATGGCAAAAAAGGCTTCGCGCACCCGCCACATCCGCTCGGTCCCATTCTCCGGCGTCATCGTCGCAAATTCGTCGAGGTCGTTGCCTGCGCAAAAATGCTTTCCCGCGCCCGACAGGACGATGCACTGGAGATCAGGTAGCACTGCGTCGGGGGCCCTGAACAAGTCAGCGATCTCGATATACATGTCCCGATGGACGGCATTGACGGGACCGCGCGCGAGCTGGACGAGAAGAACCGCACCCTGAGCCTCACACTGTAAATATTGAAACGTTTTCATATCGCAACTTTCTCTCAAGGCTCAACATCACACAGCGACATCGGCATGCAATTCAATAGCCGGCCAGGCTCGCGTATCGATCACGGTGATAGCGGCTCGACCCGAACAGCTCGATCGTCACGCGCAATCGCTTGAGGAAGAGACCCACGTCGAGATCATCGGTCATGGCGATGCCCCCGTGCATCTGAACCGCCTCGGCGCTCATGCTGAGGGCGGTGTCATTGGCCCGTGCCTTGGCAATCGACGCAAGGCGCGGCAGTTCATCGGAGCCTGCATCGATTGCCGAAAGCGCCGCCCTTATGGCGGACCGGGTCAGCTCGATGTCGATGAACAGCCGCGCCAGCCGGTGCTTGAGCGCCTGGAAAGAGCCGATTTTCACTCCGAATTGCTCACGATCGCAGACATAGCGCAGCGTACGCTCGAACAGCTCATCGATGCCGCCGAGCATTTCGGCCGCGAGGCAGGCATAAGCGCGATCGAGCAGATCGTCGAGAAACCTCCCCCGGTAACCTTGATCAAGACGCTCCGTTCCAGCGACCTTGACGTCGTTAAACGTCACATGAGCCATCGCCCGGCTATCAACCAGCGAGACCGGCTCGATCTTCAGGCCAGGCGCACCCTTGTTCACCAGCAGAACGATCAGCTCACCGTCATTCCGCTCGTCGCGCGCTGTCACGATGAAGCGATCTGCCGACCGGGCGTCGATGACATTGGTTTTGCGGCCGTCGACCAGGTAGTGATCGCCCTTCCATGTGGCCCTGGTTGTGATCGCGTCCGGCGCATGATGCCAGCCCTCGTTGAAAGCGAGCGCGAGGACGCTGGCCCCGCAGGCGATCTGCCCCAGCATCGCATCACGCCGGGGGGAAGGTCCGCCGAGCATGACGGCCGATGCCCCCAGTGCCGCCGCGCTGAACAGCGGGGAGGCGGTCAGGGTTCGCCCGCTCGCCTCCAATATCGTCCCGAGACCGACGTAGCCGATACCGATACCCGACGCTTCTTCGGGGATCGGCGCGGCGGGAAGCCCCAGTTCCCGCATCTGACGCCATGTGTCCGACAGATAGCCAGCGTCGCTTTTCGTGTCCCGAAGCTGCCGAAATTCACTGATCGGCGCAATTTCGCGAAAAAAGCGCTCGGCCATATCCTTCGTCTGTGCCTGATCCGGGCTGAGCAAAAGCGACATCATGTCCTCTCCGAATATTATTTACCCGTTTCGTCATAGCGGACAGCCGTCATCACAATGAGAGCTTATATGTTCCTGCGGCATTGTCGTGGAACAGAAGTCGTTTTTCGCCCGCCGAAAAATCTGCCACGACACGCTTGAAGACGTTCCAGATGGTTGCGTAGGACAGACTCGGCGCATCGGCGGGGTAATTGCTTTCGAAAAAGCACCGCTCGACACCGAAGCAGTCGATCGCCGTCAGAAAATAGTCGCGCGAGAGCGCGGCTACTTCCTCCGAGCCGGCCCCCCGCTCGCGCTTGTGCAAGTTCCAGCCGTTCAGCGGCATGAAGATGCCACCCAGCTTGACGCGCACATTGGGTGCCTCGGCGAGCCGCCGGATGCCCGCTTTCCAGTGCGCGAAAACCTCGTCGCGCCGCCCAGCATAGGGACCAATGCCCAGTGGACCGCCCAGATGATCGAGGATGACCGTGGTGTCGGGGAATTGCTGCGCGAGGCTCGCCACATCTTCCAGTTGCGTATGATAGACCCACACATCGTAACTCAGGCCGCGCGGGCACAATTGCGCAAACCCCTCCCGGAAGCGCGCCGAGGCGAGCATGTCGGGCGTGGGCCGGGTCGGGGCGTTGCGAATTTCGGGACTCGCGTCCCACGCCGCCGAATGCCGTATCCCGCGAAAGCGCGGTGATGCCGCCAGGTGGGCATCGAGCACGGAGCCGACCTCGGCGCCCAAGGTCAGATCCGCGAATCCGATGATCCCTTCGCAAATCCGTGGACCGATGCCGCTCGCCAGCGCCTGCCGGGCGACCCCCTCCACGAAGCGCGTCTCGCCCACCGGCCGAAGTGCGACCGGGCCGTCCCGATCATAGCCTTCCTGGCACTCCATGAAGACCGTCGACAGGATGTTGTGGCCACTCTCGATATCGTCAAGAAATTCGAGGAGCAAATAGCGGTTGCCCGGCGCATCCCATAAATGATGGTGAGCATCGCATATCGGGAGCGCAGGCTCGATAATCGCTTCGCGCGCGGGCAGGCTTGCACTCACGGCGCGACGGCTTCGACCGCATGCGCGTTGAAGGCCGCGAGGATTTTGCCAAATCGATGTTCGATATATTCCCTGCCTTCAGAGTGGGTCAGGATGTAGAAATCGTTGCGGTCGAGTCCCTCTGCGATCCGGAATGCCGCTTCCTCGGCCGAAATGAGCCGGCCCACACCGCGCGCATCATGCGGATCGGTCACTTCGCCCGCAAGGCTCGGCGCATTTTCGGCCGGTGGCCGGTTGCGGCCAGACGATCCGATCTCGGTGCTGACGCGCATAGGGCAGACCACCGACACACCGATTCTGCTTTCCCAAAGTTCCTTGCGCAGGATTTCCGCCAGCGTGATGACGGCCGCCTTGGATACGCAATAGACCCCGAGGCCGGGCTGCGGCATCAGGCCCGAGAAGGAGGTGTTGAAGGCGATCTGCCCCGGATGATCCTGCGCCCGCATCCGCGGAATGAAGGCACGAATGGCATGCAGGGCAGCCCCGAAATTGACCCCCATCACCCAATCCCAGTCATGATCGGTCATGTCCATAAGCGGGCCGCTTACGCCCACGCCGGCATTGCAGAACACTACATCGACGCTGCCCCAACCGAAAGCCGCGTCGGCGAGGCGCAGGGCATCGTCGCGGCTGGCGACGTCGCAGGGCATCGCGCGCACATCATCGTCGCGTGATCCGCGATCAAGAATGGTCCTGCGTGCCGCGACGATGGCCGCAGCGTCGATATCGGCCATCAGCACCCGCCATCCACGCGCTGCGTAAAGCCGCGCCGTAGCCAGTCCGATGCCGCTGGCCGCACCGGTAATGACGATGCCGTTCGCCGAGGACTTCATGCCTGATTTCCTTCTCGCGTCATGCCGCCCTTCTCCTCAATCGGGCAGCGCCAGGATGCGCTTGGCGATGATGTTAAGCTGGATCTCGGTCGTGCCGCCTTCGATCGTGTTCGCCTTGGATCGCAGCCATTGGCGCGTAATCCGCATTTCCTTGCTCAGGCTGGTATCAGCATCGTCCCAACCAAGTCCGGACAAGCCCATGATCTCGACCATCAGTTCATATTTGCGCTGATTTTGCTCAGTCCCGAAACATTTGAAAACGTTTGACATATCCGGGTGCGGTAGACCGGCTCGGATCCCCTCGGTGATACGGGCGAGCGTTAGCTGGAAAGCCCGGTCGTTCATTTCATGGCCCGCGATGCGATCTCGGATCACCGGATCGGCTATCTTCCCGCCCGCTTCGCCGACATATTGACGGGCCAGCTCGTGCAGTCGCCGCCCCCTGCCGCCAAGCGCGCTTGAACCGCCCACGCTGGAAACCATGTTGCGCTCGGCCGTGAGCAACCGTTTCGAAATCGGCCAGCCGACATTCTCTTCGGCAACCCGGTTCTGCATCGGGACGCGGACGTCGTCGAAAAATACCTGGCAAAATGAGGATGTCCCGTCGATCAGCCTGATCGGCTGCACGGAAATGCCTGCCGACTCCATGTCGATCAGGAATATGCTAAGGCCATTCTGCTTTGGCGCCGAGGCGTCGGTGCGTGCCACGCAAAAGATCCAGTCGGATTTGTCGGCATGCGAAGTCCAAATTTTTGAACCATTGATCACATATTCGTCGCCACGGCGCACTGCGGATGTGCGCAGGCTGGCCAGATCCGAGCCCGCCCCCGGTTCGGAATATCCCTGACACCAGCGGATTTCCCCGCGCGCCACGGGCGGCAGATGCGCCAGCCTCTGCTCTTCGCTGCCATATTCCAGGAGCGCCGGTCCGATAAGGTTGATGCTCAGGTCCATGATAGGCGATCGAGCGTTGATCGCGCGCAGTTCCTGCTGAAGAATCTGGTTCTGCTGCGCGGAGAAATCGGCCCCGCCATATTTGACCGGCCAGGTCGGGCAGGTCCAGCCGCGTTCCGCCATGCGATCAAGCCACAGCTTCGCGTCGATAGACGGAAAGCGCCCCTGGCGACCGCCCCAGACGAATTCGGTCTCCGTCGCCGGCGTGCGCATCGACTGCGGACAATGTTCGGCCAACCAAGCGCGAACGTCCAGCCTGAAGGCATCGATATCCAGGATATCGTGACCGGAGGTGTCCGGCTCAGCCAGCTGCGACACAGGCCGCCTCGTCAGCTTCGCTGCTGGCCTGGGCGAGCGCCCAAGCATAATCCGGTTTCCCGCTGACGTTGCGCGATATCGCGTCGCGATAGACGATCTGCTTGGGAAGTTTGTAGCGCGCGATCGATTTCCCGGCTTCGGCAAGGAGGTGTTCGTCGCATCGTTCGTGGCCGGGTTTGAGCGCCACGATCGCCACGACTTCTTGCCCCCATTTTTCGCTGGGACGGCCGCACACGATGACATCGTCGACAGCCGGATGACGCTTGAGCGCCAGCTCGACCTCTTCCGAGAAGACCTTTTCCCCGCCGGTGTTGATCGTGGCGGACTCGCGTCCCAGCAGATTGATCCGGCCCTGCGGCGTCCATTGGGCGCGATCGCCGGACACCGCATATCGCTGCCCGCCGATGAGCCTGAACGCGCGCTCCGTCTTTTCCCGGTCGCCCAGATAGCCCAGCGGCACGCGGCCGCCGCGCGCGAGCCAACCGACATCCTGGCTGTCGGCCGGCAGTGGCCGCGACAGATCATCGGCGAGGATCGTCGTGCCCGGCGACGGCGTGAAGGCGCGACACACCCCGATCGCCTCGTCTGCTTCGCCGGTCGATCCCTGCGGGCCGGTCTCCGTCGATCCTACCGTATCGACGATCTTCGCTCCCGGAATCATCCTGGCCAAGGCCGCCCTGTTCGCTTCGCTCAGGATCGCGGCGCCCGATGTGATCTGGCGCAATCCCGCCAGGTCATAAGCGCGTCGCCCAAGCTCCACGATCAGCGGGCGGGCCATGGCATCGCCCGCGATATTGATCCCGGCGACATTTTGGTGCTGGATCGTGTCCAGTATGTCCTGGGGATCAAACCGCAGGGGATTGCCCGGCACCACGACGGTGTTGCCGATCAACAATTGTCCCAGCGCGGCCCATCGCCCGGACGCGTGCATGAATGGGCCGGCAGGCAGGGTACGGCTGGCGCTGCGTTCCGCGCTCCGGACGAAATCGGGGACGGTTTTCTCGCTGCCGTCCGGCCGCCGGCCGCCGAGCCCCGCCATGATGAGGTCGGCCTGTCGCCACAACACGCCCTTGGGCGCGCCGGTGGTGCCGCCGGTATAGAGTATATGAAGATCGTCCGGCGACACGTCGTCGGGCAGAGGACAGCCGCCGCCCTTGCCGAGCGCCGCCTCGAGCCAGATCGCGCCATCCAGCAAGGGCATGTCGCTGCCGTCGGCCACCTGGATCAAGGTAGCCAGCGGCCAATCGGTGAGAATTTTCGCGACTTGCGGCGCAAATGCCGAATGGAAGATCAGCCCGGACAAACCGGCATCGCGCGAAATCTGCACGACTTCCGCCGGAACATAGCGATGGTTGATATTGACGGCCACGGCACGCGCCCGGACGATCGCCAGTTCGGTCATCAGATATTCGGCGCAGTTGAGCATATAAAGGCCGATCCGATCCTGGCCGCATTCCCATGCTGCCAGCGTGTCGCGCTCGCGATGCAGGCCGATGCCTAGCCCGGCAAGATAGCCCGCCAACGCTTTGCCATGCTCGTCAAGCAGACCATAACTTGTGACGCGACCACCATCGATAACAGCCGCCCGCTCCGGAAAGCGCTCTACGATCGCATCGAAAATCGCGGTTACATTCAATTCGCCGTTCATCGAAACACATCCCCGCGCAAATCCAGCCCCGACCTGCTCATCAGTCGCAATCTGCCAGGCCTTGCCCACCTTGCCGCAGGCATGCGTCTTCGCTTTCGGTTTCCGCGGGAAGCTGCCGGGCGTGGGGGGAAGGGCCCGCTTCAACGACGCGATCGACCGCCTTGTGGTAATGGATCAGGCCGGACTCGTTGCGTCCATATATGACCGATTCACGTTCGCGGAACGCAGCCTGGCATTTTTCGCCAAGGATGAAGTCCTCGCCAAGGACGATCGAGACGCCATATTCGATGTTCTTGTCCCACCGCCGCTTCGCCTTGTCGGTGACGGCCGGCTCGGGAATATAGAAGTCGAAATGGATGATCGACTTGTTGGGATCGTCACCATCGGGATAGGATCGCCAAAGCTCGACATGATCCGACTGATGGATGAAGAGCGAATTGGGGAACAGCAGATAGCCGATCGCCGTGTTCCTGATAAAATCCCACTCCTCTTTCGGCACTTGTCTAAGATCGCCAAATCCCTTGCGCGCCTGGACGGTCCGCAGATTATTCCCGGCCGTATCGGCGAGCTGAATGAAGGACATGATCTTGTCACCGATCGTGTCGCGGTGAAGCGTCTGGAGATGATAATTCTCGATGAACGTATCGATCACCAGCTTCCAGTTCATGTTCCGTTTCAGCGATTGGGAATGATAATGGACATAGGGCTCGTAGTGATAGCCCGCGAGGTCATGCCCAAAGTCGCCGAGACAGGTATTGATATCGAATGCCGCGTCAGGCGTCAGCGAGACCCACACAAGGCCGTGCCGTTCGGCGATGGGCAACCTCTTGAGACCGTGCGTCGCCTGGTCGACCCCGGCAAAGCCGGACCGCCCGGGAATTCTGACGAGCTTGCCATCGATGCCGTATACCCAGGCATGGTAAGGACATACGAAGCCCTTGGCGCCGGCACCGCAGCCGTCCGCGACCGGCGCTGCCCGGTGCGAGCAGATGTTGAGAAATGCGCTCAGTTTGCCGTCATTACCGCGCACGATCAGCGTCGGCACGCCATCATGGATTTGCGCCTTATAGTCGCCAGGATTGGGAAAGTCGGTACCGAATCCCACCAGCAGAGGGAGGCGCCGAAAAATCGTTGCGCGTTCGCGGGCCAGCCAGGACGGCGAGACATATTGCTCCACACCCTGAACATGAATCGCCTCACACATGTCGGTCGTGCGCTGCTCGATGTGAGTGAGAAGGCGCTCAGCTAAAGCAAATTGATCAGCGCGCATACATGCTATCCCGTTGCGGACATCTACGACCTATTAGCCATTCGGTACAGCCTGGTCAAGCAGGGCTGGCCGGTGTGCCCACGCCCGCCGAGCCATTTCGTTGGGTCCGCTTTGGCGAACGGGATGCAGGCAATGGTTGTGCCAGAACGACAAAGCGACTAATAGATATTAGTGAACGATCCGGAAGATAGCTGCAGGCAGCTTCTGTTTGCGGACCTGAGAACGGGCCGGGCTCGGCAATTCCGAACCGCGAGTCGGAGTTCCCTGCGCTCGCACAGCACAGCCGCAGGATCACAAGGGCGAATAACGGGGTGATCAACAAATGAACATTGGTAAGATACCCGCAAAATATGCCCGCCTGACGCCTCATAATACGGCGATCGTCGACGCGGTCCAGAATAAGCGGCTGACTTTCGCAGAATTCGACGAAGCCGTCAGACGGGCCGCCAACGCTCTTTTGGGGCTGGGCGCACAAAACGGTGATCGCGTCGCCGTTATTGCCTCGAACACTGCCGAGCATATGATATTGTTTTTCGCCTGCTCGCGCGCTGGGTTGATCATTCAATCGGTGAACTGGCGCTTGGCCGCGGAGGAACTGGCGCGCATTCTCAACGACAGCGAACCGGTGATCGTTATCAGCGAGGACCGCTTCGCCCAGGTAGCGTCGGCCCTGCAAGGCCAGGTCATGGCCCCGCACGCCTGGTTATTGTTCGGGGCTCAGGGCAATGGCAGTTATGAAAGGCTGGTCGCCGGTTCGTCCGCCAGCGAACCCGAACCGCGGCAACCGGTGACGCCGCAGGACCCTAATTATATTCTCTATACCGGCGGGACTACGGGGGAGTCGAAGGGTGCGCTGCATAGCCACGAATCGACACTCAACGCGATCATCAACAACGCCGTTGGCGAACATATCACGAGCGACTGTGTATATATGCTCACCGGACAGATGTTTCATAGCACTGCGATATTGGCTGTCAGCTATTTTTCTCATGGCTGCACTATCGTGATGATGAATTTTGAGCCTCGGCAGGCAATGGAACTTATCCACCGCGAACGCGTGACGAATTTCATCGGTATCACGACAATGATCAACTGGATGATGGCGTTGGAGAATTTTGACGATTACGATATTTCATCCATCCGGCATATCATGTACGGCGGCGGACCTCTACCCGAGCCGGTATTGCGGCAAGCGCTCGAGAAATTTGGCTGCAACTTCCTCGGCTGCTTCGGCCAGACCGAAGGCAACACCATGGCCTATCTCGGTTACAAGGCGCATACCGAAGCGCTGGCAGGCATTCACCCGGAGCGCCTCACATCCTGCGGGCGCGAAGCCTGGCTTTCGACCATCGAAATCCGCGATGAAAGCGGCGCTGTCATCCCGCCGGGCAGCGGCGCGGTCGGCGAAATCTATACGAAGTCGCCGTCGACCATGCTCCGCTACTGGCGTCGGCCGGAACTCACGGCGGAAGCCCTGCAGGACGGTTGGCTGAAGACCGGGGATCTGGCGCGATGGGACGCCGAACGGCATCTCTTCATCGTCGATCGGGCCAAGGACATGATCATATCGGGGGGCGAAAACATCTATTCGTCGCAAGTGGAAAGCGCGATTCACCAGTGTCCCGCGGTCTTGGAGGCTGCGGTGATCGGCATCCCGGACGAGGAATGGGGAGAAATCGTAGCGGCCTATGTCGTCCTCAAGCCGGGTAGCACGGCGACCGAACGCGAGATCATCGATATGGGCGCAAAACATCTCGCGTCTTATCAAAAGCCACGACTGGTCCGTTTCATCGATGCCCTTCCAAAGGCGCCGACGGGAAAGATCCTCAAACGCGAGTTGCGGCAGCTTTTCCATACAATCGAATCGCCGGAAAAGGTGTCCTGATGCCGCACCCGCTATATTCCGTATATTACCATGACATGTCGCAAAACGATCGAAGTGCACACGATCATGATGTGACGAAAAGAATGCCAGCGAGAATGACGACGGGCGACTATGATCTTGTGGTTCGCGGTGGCACGATCGTAGACGGCACGGGCGGCGCGCCCTTCATTGCGGATGTCGCGATAAGGGGAGGGCTGATCGCGCCAATCGGAGCGATCGCTGGCAGCGGTGCCGAGGAGATCGACGCCGCAGGCCGCATCGTCACGCCCGCTTCGTCGATGTCCACATCCATTATGACGGCCAGATCACCTGGGAGAACCGGCTCAAGCCCTCATCCAATCACGGCGTCACGACGGTCCTGATGGGCAATTGCGAGTCGGCTTCGCGCCCGTACGGCAGGCCGATCATGAACTGGTCAACAAGCTGATGGAGGGGGTGGAGGACATACCCGAGATCGTGATGGCGAACGGCGTCCCGTGGAACTGGGAAAGCTTTCCCGACTGTCTCGACGCCCTCGACCGGCGGGAAGCGATGTTGACTTCGCGGCGCAGATTCCGCGCAGCCCGCTGCGGGTTTACGTGATGGGCGAACGCGGCGCCAACCTCGAACCCGCGACCAGCGACGACATCGCCGAGATGCGCCGAGTCGTCGCGGAGGCGGTGCGCGCCGGGGCGCTGGGCGTTTCGAGCTCGCGCAACCTGTTCCATCGTTTCCCGGCCCGGCGCTCTGGCACCATCGGTCACGACCGAGGAGGAGGAGTTGCTCGCGCTCGCCGGCGGTCTCGCCGATGCGGGCAGCGGCGTATTCCAGCTGAACCCCAACATCGACACCGATGCGGCCGGCGAGATCGCTCTCTTCCGCACGATCGCCGCACTTCCGGACGACCGCTCAACTACAGCCTGATAGCGATGCCAGGTTGGGTCGAGAATTGACGCCTATGTGCATGGCACCGATGCGCTGACCGACGAAGGCCTGGCGGTGCGCGGCCAGTTCCCGCCCCGCCCGATGGGCGTGCTCTACGGGCTTGATCCGAGCTACCATCCCTTCTCGCTCAATCCGAGCTACCGGCCGCTCGCCGACCTCCCGCTTGCCGAGAAAGTCGCACGCATGCGCGACCCGGAGCCGCCGCGCGCATCCTGGCCAGGAGCCCGAGGACCCAACCCGGCCTTTCGTCGGCCTGCCGAACTGCTCAAGGTCTTCTCGCCCTTCTACAATCCGGCAAAAAAGCCCGAGCCGCGCGGACTGAGCGATTATCTCAGCCGGTTCGACAAGGGAGGCGATATGGGACGGTTTCCTCCCGCCTTGACCGCGGCAGGGCCGTTTACGCCCCCCGTCCGGTAAGGCGGGAGGAAGCCGAACGCCGTCAGGCTCGGCACCGTCCGAACCGGGCTGTGCGGGCCTGATGGCATAAGTGCCGTCCCTTACAGCGCCAAAGCCTCGAACCGGCTGCCCGGGGCGCTCGCCGCTGTGGCCGGTGCGCGCAACAGTCTGGCAGGCCGCTGCCCGGTATCGCAACCGCCCTGCTGCACCACGATGCCGCCGATCAGCGTGTAGCGGAAGCCACCCGGCGGCCGGACGAACCGAAGGAAACCGCCGGCCGGATCCTCCTGCATTTCCTCCGCTTCCCATTTGAGTTCGTCCAGCGCGAAGATCGCGATGTCGGCGACCTTGCCCGGCGCGATCAGCCCGCGATCGCTCAGGCCGATCAGCTTTGCTTGTTGCGCGGTCATCTTGTGCACCGCCTGCTCCAACGTCAGATGCCGATGCTCGCGGACATGGCGCGTGAGCACCAGCGTCGTGTCGCCGACGCCGCAGAACATCCGGCCATGCGCGCCGGCGTCGCTGCCGCTGATCAGCACCTCCGGTTGCTGGGCAAGCTCTCCCACCTTGTGCGGATCGAAATTGTTCATCGGCACCACGAACTGCGTCTCAAGCTCATTCTCGATCAGCCAGTCGGCGAGCACGTCGGAGGGATGGCCACCCCGTTCGGCAACGAGCGCGGCAAGGGTCCGCCCTACCCACGCTTCCTGCGGCCCGCCATTGGCCTCGATGATCCGGATCCGATCGAGATGGTCCGTCGGGAACATAAAGCTCTTGACCGTATCCCACTCGGTGCGCGCGCGCGCGCGCCAGACCGGGTCGTTCAGCCGGCCCGGCTTGTCGGCCAGCGGCGTCTGGATTAGTTCGTTCCAGACCGGCATCGCCATGAAGGTAAAGGTCTGATGGAAATTCACCGCGAGTTCGATAGAGCGCGGCGAGAGCATGTGATACAGGTCCGCGCCCTTCGCCCTGAGTGCCCGCGAGCTGGCGAGGAACGCCGGCACTAGCGCGGGGGACATCGGAAAGTCCCCGATCTGATTGGACAGGAGCGGAACCTGATGGCGAGCGGCGAACAGGCCGAGTCGCTCGAAATTGGCGCACATGTCGGCAACCTCGGGGTGCTTCGGAATGATCTGACAGAAGGCCTTGTGGCGGCCCAGTATCGCGAAGAGCGTATCGAACTCGGCATCGGCAGCAAAGACCGTTGGCACCGGACGGCCATGCGCGTCCTTGTCGAAGAAAGATGTCGACATTCCGCACGCCCCGGCATCGAGCGCCCGCTCAAGTTCCTCGCCGATCCGGTCGATCTCGGCGGGCGTCGCGGCGCGCTGCCAGGCGTCATCACCCATCACATATTGCCGCAACATTGACTGGCCGACGAGCGCCGCCACGTTGACGACGAGATTGCAGCGGTCGACCGAGGCCAGATATTCCGCGTACGTCTCCCAGTCCCATGGAACGAGCGTATCGAACAGATCGCGCGGAATATCCTCGATGAACGAAAAAAGATCGGAGAGTCCGGCGCGGTCCGTCGGTCGCAGTGGCGCCAGCCCTAGCGAGCAATTGCCGATCAGCACGGTCGTCACGCCATGCTGGGCCATTTCCAGCAGCGGATCCCAGAACAGAGTCGGATCGAAATGCGTGTGCGAATCGATGAAGCCTGGCACCACATAGGCTCCCGACGCGTCAATGACCTCCGCGTCCGATGCATTTATCCCCTCGCCGACCGCGACGATCACCCCGGATCGCACGAGCACGTCTGCGCGGCGGCCGATCGATCCCGTTCCATCTATAACAAGTCCACCGCGGATAAGGAGCTCGGTCATCTTGCAGATCCCTCTCAATAAAATGACGGCCTAAGCTCCCGCACCGGGGATCGTTAGGTGGCGTCGACGCCAGAAAATATGGGTTGCTAAATCCCTATTAGGCATTAGGTTATCGCGAATGTCATTCGATCACAAGAAATTTCTCTTTCCCGATGTAATTCCGACCCTCCACCCAGGCATCGACGATATTGGCCCACTTCCTGAAGCATGTGCCGTCGCTGCGGCTCATATTCCGCCTTGTTATAGACGCCCCGCGACGGCCTCTATCGCATGCGGCCTTGCGACGTGGGGGCATCCCATGTCGCGTTCGAGGTAGTGGACATGGATTTCGTCCTCCAGGTCGGCGAGCGATACGGGTTCAAGGTGCTGCGTGCTCCCACACCGTTCGATCTGGGGACGCTGGATGCCTTCGCCCCCGCGAGGCGGCGACCGGCCAGACGATGCTCAACAGATATGTGCAGGACAGCAACGGCTTGATGATCGAGTTGATGCAGTTCATGTGACGGCCCCATGCCAGCCTTCCCGATGATGCACCGGGTTGGTGCACATACTACCAGGTATGACAATATGTCCGGCCTGGCTGACCGTGCGCTGGTTTGGGCGATACCACCGGCCGCCGTCACTCCATCGAACAGGAAGCGGATCAATCATCGTGCAATATAGAAAGCTCGGTAATAGCGGCTTGATCGTCTCGCGCCTCGCTTTGGGGACCGTGACCTTCGGCACCGGTTCGGTGGTGCCCGGCCTGGTCAACAATATCCCGCAGGCCGATGCCGACCGCCTAGTGGCGAAGGCGCTCGATACCGGCATAAATTTCTTCGACACCGCGGATATCTACAGCGCCGGCGAGAGCGAGACGGTGCTCGGCCACGCGCTTCGCGATCGTCGCAACGAAGCGGTCATCGCCACCAAGACCCGGATGAGAATGCGGGCCGGCATATTGGGCACCGGCCTGTCCTATCGCAACATCATCCTGTCCGTTGAGGAGAGCCTCAAGCGGCTGGGTACGGACTGGATCGATCTCTACCAGCCCCACCTTCCCGACCCTGCCACGCCGATCGAGGAGACCGTGAGGGCGATCGACCAGCTCGTTCGCGACGGCAAGATCCGCTATGTCGGGCTGTCGAACTATCCGGCCTGGCAAGCGGCGCGTTTCCTCGGTTGCCAGGAACGGCTGGGTTATCAGCCGATCATCGGCGCGCAGATGTATTATTCCCTTCTCGAGCGCGAGCTGGAGAACGAGTGCGTTCCTTTCTATCGCGATGCCGGCATCGGCGTCCAGATCTGGAGCCCGCTGGCGGGCGGCTTCCTTTCGGGCAAATATACGCGGGGAAACCCGCAGCCGGAAAATGCCAGGCGCAACGCCCTGCCGATGCCGCCGGTCCACGACCTCGAACGCGCCTATGATATCGTCGATGCCTTGCATGACATAGCGAAGGACCATGGCGCCACGCCGGCCCAGGTCGCTCTCGCGTGGGTGCTGACGCGGGACTGGGTGTCGACCGTCCTTATAGGCGCGGCGAACGAGCGCCAGCTCGACGAGAACATCAAGGCCGAGAGCATAAGCCTATCGAGCGAGGCGGTCGCCCGGCTCGAGGCTCTCAGCGCTCCCTCAACCTATTTCCCCACCTGGTACGTCAACATGTTCCAATGGGACCAGGACATCAAGGAAGCGCTCGGCGGCGGATCGGCCAATGAGCGCCCCGCGCCAGGCCAGGCCGGGCATGGCAGGGTCGAGGCTTCCGCGAGCAAGGTGATCGGCGCTTCGGCAACCGATGTCTGACAACTGTATCCGAATGGGAAGGCTTCCCGATGCGGATCAACATCGCCGGTGTCACCCACGTCGATGGCGGCGATGGCAACAATCCGCTGCGAACGCGACGCATGACCTTCGAAAATGGCGCCGTCGTGACCGAGATCCTGCTGCACAGGGATGACGACACACGCCGGCTTTACGGCCGTACGCTCGACGACAATCCCCTTCCGTCACTTGGCGCTGTCCAGCGCTGCTCGCTCTTCATCATTGAAGACGCGTCCACGTGACAGGAAGCGCTGTTCGCGACCGTTATCGAGACTGAACATCCCGCCACGGCCGGGGACGACGTCGAGGATCAGTTGGGTATGCGCCCAGGCCTCGCCCTGCGCCCGGCCGATATAGACCGGCGCGCCGCCGACCATGCCCAGCAGGATATCGCCGTCGCCGATCCGGAACTCGTCCGCCGGATAGCACATCGGCGAGGATCCGTCGCAGCAGCCGCCCGACTGGTGGAACAATAGCGGCCCATATTCGCCCTGCAGCTCGGCGATCAGTGCCAGCGCCGGGGCGGTCGCAACGACGCGCTCGGCCGGTTTGATATCGGTCACGCGGTCCTCCGATGTGAAGAGGCGCCGGATTCTTGCCGGGCGCCAGGCCGGGGAGTCAGAAGAAGCCGAGCTTCTTCGGGCTGTAGCTGACCAGCATGTTCTTGGTCTGCTGATAATGATCGAGCATCATTTTGTGGTTCTCGCGGCCTATGCCCGACTGCTTGTAGCCGCCGAACGCCGCGTGCGCCGGATAGGCATGATAGCAGTTGGTCCACACCCTGCCCGCCTTGATCGCGCGGCCGAACCGGTAGCAGGTGTTGGCGTCACGGCTCCAAATGCCGGCGCCCAGCCCATAGAGCGTGTCGTTGGCGAGGGAGAGCGCGTCGTCGGCGTCCTTGAAGGTGGTGACCGAGACGATCGGTCCGAAGATCTCCTCCTGAAAGATGCGCATCTTGTTGTGGCCCTTGAAGACTGTCGGATTCACATAATAGCCATCGGTCAGCTCGCCGCCGAGATCGGCGGCCTCGCCGCCGATCAGCAGCTCGGCGCCTTCCTGCTTGCCGATGTCGATATAGCTCAGGATCTTCTCGCGTTGCTCGTAGGAGGCCTGCGCGCCGATCATCGTCGCGGGGTCGAGCGGATTGCCCTGTACGATCGCCTCGACCCGGCGGAGCGCGCGTTCCATGAAGCGATCGTAGATCTTCTCGTGGATCAGCGCGCGGCTGGGACAGGTACACACTTCGCCCTGATTCAGCGCGAACATCACGAAGCCCTCGACCGCCTTGTCGAAGAAATCATCATCGTCTCGGCAGACGTCGTCGAAGAAGATGTTGGGGCTCTTGCCGCCTAGCTCGAGCGTCACCGGGATCAGGTTCTCGCTGGCATATTGCATGATCAGCCGGCCGGTCGTGGTCTCGCCAGTGAAGGCGATCTTGGCGATACGGGGCGAGGAGGCCAGCGGCTTGCCGCATTCGAGGCCGAAGCCGTTGACGATGTTGAGCACGCCCGGCGGCAGCAGGTCGCCGATGAGCTCGGCCCAGACTAGGATCGAGGCGGGGGTCTGCTCGGCGGGTTTGAGAACCACGCAATTGCCCGCTGCCAGCGCCGGGGCCAGCTTCCACGCCGCCATCAGGATCGGGAAGTTCCAGGGGATGATCTGGCCGACGACACCGAGCGGCTCGTGGAAATGATAGGCGACGGTATCGTGGTCGATCTCGCCGATCGATCCTTCCTGGCCGCGGATGACCCCGGCGAAATAGCGGAAATGGTCGATCGCCAGCGGAATGTCCGCGGCGGTGCTCTCGCGGATCGGCTTGCCGTTGTCCCAGGTCTCGGCGATCGCGAGCTTGTCAAGATTCGCCTCCATCCGATCGGCGATCCGGTTGAGGATCAGCGCGCGCTCGGCGACCGAACTGCGGCCCCAGCCGTCCTTGGCCGCATGCGCCGCATCGAGCGCCGCATTGACGTCGGCAGCGTCGGACCGGGCGATCTGGCCGACGGGCTTGCCGGTGATCGGCGATATGTTGTCGAAATAGCGGCCTGCCAACGGCGCAGCCCATTTGCCGCCGATGAAATTGTCGTAGCGCGCGGCGAACGGCGCCTTGAGCGTAGCCGGCCGATCGGTGACGAGCGAATCCATGTGCCTTGATCCTCTACCAGGGGTGCGCCTTGTCGGTGGTGGCGTCGTTTTGGACTGTAGGCGCCGGGACCCGGGCCGCGAACCGCTGCCCCCGGCATCACGATGCGCACTGTCTCGGCAATGAGACAGGTCGCGGCGGCGATCGATCAGCCGCGCAGGCCGGCCCGCGCCATGCGGCGATAAAATGTGGCGCGGCCGATGCTGAGCAGGCGGGCCGCCTCGCTGGCATTGCCGCGCGCCTGCGCCAGCGCCTGCCTAAGCACTGTCCGGTTGCCGTCGCCGAACGATGGTGACTCCGCCGAGCCCAGTAGCTGCGCCACCGGGCGCGGATCGGCTAGGGCGGCATCGCCGAGGCCGAGCCGCAGCCGCGCCGCCCGGCTGGCGCCGATCACAAGATCGTCGCGGTCGGCCGCGAGCAGCGCGGTGCCGCTGACCGCATCGTCGCCGATGAAGATGATCCGCGCATCCGCGAAATGGCTGCAGAAATAGTCTCGCTCGATCCGACGCGCGGCATCGCGGACGAGGGCGGCGATCATCTCTACCATGGCGGGGCCATGGTCCGCGCGGCAGCTCGACGCGTCGAGCGCGCCGGCCAGCCGGCCCTGCGGATCGTAGACCGGCGCATCCATGCAGCTGATGCCGATATTGCGGCTCGAAAAATGCTGGTCGCGATGGATGACGACGGGCTGTCTGTCGAACAGGCAGGTGCCGATGCCGTTGGTGCCTTCCTCGGCTTCGCTCCAGCGCGCGCCGTCGGTCAGCCCGGCCTCGGTGAAATCGACCTCGTCGGCGGCCGCCACCCGACGTTCCAGTACAACGCCGCGCGCGTCGCTCAGCACCACGCCACAGCCCGACCGCCCGATCGCACGGAACATCTGGTCGAGCACCGGCACCGCGGCTGACAGCAGCAGGCCATGTTCCTCGCGCAGCAGGGCGAGCCCAGCCCGATCCACCGATTCGCGCCGGACGTTCCTCGCTGGATCAAGTCCATGTTTGAGAGCCGACCGGCACCAGGACGCGGCGACGGGCGACAGGGCAGCGCTCCGGGGCGAGCTCACCGTATCGAGCACGATATCCGCATGACGAGGGTGCACGCCGGTCTCCTCTTCCTACACGCGCAGGTGCGCTCCGGGTGGGGTGGAGTCAAACCGGCCGGAACCGCAAGTAGGATCCGCTGGCGTCTGTCGATGAACGCCCCGTTCTGGTTCGCAAATGGACACGGGATTGGGCACGTCACGGAAGGTGCTCATCTCGGCTACTTTCGCGGTCATCGCGTTGGCAAATGGGTCGCGCGGTTCCGTAAGCCGGGCGGCGGTGCGGGCTATCTCAAGCGGACGCTTGGTGAGGCGGACGATATCCGCGACGCCGATGGCGAAGACATCCTCACCTTCAGGCAGGCGGATGCCGCCGCGCGTAAATGGTTCGAGGCGCAGGCCAGCGGGCGCGTCGCAGCAATCGGTCCCTTCTCGGTGAGCGATGCGCTTGACGAGTATCTGGCCGGCTTCCGCGGCAAATCGGTGATTGCGACTAAGTCTCGCGTCGATCAGATCATCCGGCCGGAGCTGGGCCATTATCAGGTCGGCGCGCTGACTGCGAAGATCATCTCGGAAAGGCATCTGGCACGCTCGCGCTCGCCTGCACGGTTGCGCACCCGCTCGGGGGCTCTTTCGCCCAATGTCCGGCCGGCGACCGATCCCGATGCGATCCGCCGTCGCCGCGCGACTGCCAACCGCGATTTGACGGTGCTCAAGGCTGCCCTCAACCGGGCCGCCGATCATCGCGAATGGTTGCCAGTCGGCGCCTGGTCACGGGTGAAGGCGTTCCAGAAGGTCGATGTCGCCAGACGCCGCTACCTTAACGACGATGAGGCCCGCCTGCTTGTGAACGCGACCGATCCAGAGTTCCGGCCCAGCGTGCCGTTCTTGACGCCCAGATCGCGCTCATTGCGCAGGAAGATGATGCGCTCGCCGGACGCGAACAAGGCCTTGCCATGCGCGGTTTTGAGCGTGATCTCAGAGGCTAAGGTCCCATCGCATTTCAAGGCGGCGCGGGCGAGGTCATTGAGTTCGCGCACCTTGTCGCGGGTATGCGACAGG